>CAZWEW010000021.1:4246-11437 GCA_964633055.1 uncultured Woeseia sp.
TGGCAGACAGACCCAATTTTAAGGTGTTCACGGTAATTCTGATTGCGACATTCGTTGGCGGCTTGGTCGCTTGGGCCGGAAGCGACGGCGGCGAACGGTTCCGCAGTATCCCCGTGTTTGCGCTTTGTGGTGCGATCGCGTTCGCGGTCAACTGGGTTGCATTTATTCCAGCCATGTTGGCGAGGACCGAGCATTTCTATGACCTCACCGGCGGTATCACCTACCTGACGGTTGTCGCGACCGCGGTCCTATTGTCGGATGATATCGGCATGCGTGGCATGCTTGTTGCTGGCATGGTCGTTGTTTGGGCGTTGAGGCTGTCATCATTCCTGTTCCTTCGCATCTCGAAGGCCGGCAAGGACAGTCGCTTCGACGTGATCAAGACCCGGCCGGTACGTTTCCTGATGGCATGGACGCTGCAGGGGCTTTGGGTAATTCTGACTGCCGCTTGCGCGCTGGCAATCATCACCGGTGGTGCGCGCGTGACGCTGGGGCCGGTTGCCTTGGTCGGGATCGCGGTCTGGATCTTCGGGATGTGGTTCGAGATCATGGCCGATCGCCAGAAGTCTTCGTTCAATGCAGACCCTGTCAACAAGGGGACCTTTATTACCACCGGCCTCTGGTCCCGGTCCCGGCATCCCAATTATTTCGGCGAGATCGTGCTCTGGGCCGGGGTGGCGATCATTGCGTTGCCCGTGCTTCACGGCTGGCAATGGGTGACGCTGATCTCACCCGTGTTTGTCACATTTTTACTGACAAGAGTCAGTGGTGTGCCGATGCTGGAGAAGAAGGCGGACGACCGCTGGGGAGGCCAGGAGGATTACGAGGCGTACAAGCAGCGGACGCCTTTACTGGTACCTAAACTTTCTGGTTCTGCAGACCGGTAGGGGTGAGATTGGCGCTTGATGGTGCCGGTAATTGAAACGTCTGCCGCGTTGTCGGCGCAATAGTCCATTGCGTGGACACGTACTAGAGTCTTCACCAAGTTTCCGACATATGGACTGTTTGAGTCGGGTTAAGAACAATAAGCAAAGTTTACCAAAAGTATCATGATGCGCGATTACTCCGAGATGCCACAATTTGCGGTTGCACCGATGATGGATTGGACGGATCGTCATTGCCGCTATTTCATGCGGTTACTGAGCCCATCTGTCCGACTTTTTACCGAAATGGTCACCGCACAGGCGATTCGGCATGGCGATTGCGAGCGGCTCCTGACGTTTCACGATAGCGAGCACCCGGTTGCGCTGCAGGTTGGGGGGAACGATCCGGAGATGATGGCTGAAGCCGCGGTGGCTGGCGCACGACAAGGTTACGACGAAATCAACATCAACGTAGGCTGTCCCAGCGACCGGGTTCAGAGCGGTCGATTCGGAGCCTGCCTGATGGCAAGCCCTGACGTCGTTGCGAGATGCATTCAGGTAATGAAAACGGCGGTGGATGTTCCAGTGACGGTCAAGACCCGGATTGGCATCGACGAACACGTTGACTATGACTTCTTGCGCGCTTTCGTCGAGGCAACGTCGGCAGCCGGCTGCACGACCTATGTCGTGCATGCACGCATTGCGATATTGTCCGGCCTGAGCCCCAAAGAAAACCGGACCGTGCCGCCTCTCCATTATGAGCGGGTCTACCGGTTGAAACAGGACTTCCCCGAATTAACGGTGATTCTCAATGGTGGTGTCACGAGCGTCGCCGAATGTCGGCAACACCTCGACGTTGTTGACGGCATTATGATCGGACGGCAGGCCTATCATCGGCCGTGGTTCCTCACGGAACTGGAGTCGGCTTTCGGTAATAGCAGGCCGCCGGGGTCGAGACGTGAAGTCGTCGATTCGATGTTGCCTTATATTCGGCAAGCGCTGGCGAGCGGATCACCGCTGAAGGACATTACCCGGCATATGCTGGGCCTGTTTTCCGGGCAGCCTGGTGCACGCGCTTGGCGCCGATACTTGAGTGAGAATGCACACCGTCACAGTGCTGGCGTTGACGTCGTCGAACAGGCGCTTGAGAAATTGCCGGAAGATCACAGCGGATCCACGGTGTCGGGATCGATCGCAATCGCCTGATCGAATGCCGAGGCGATAAGGCTGTTTTTAATGCCGCGGGTGTCCGCAGATCAACCGACCTTACCTCCATTGCCAATAGCCAGAATCATCCATGCTGCGTAGAATGCAGCGCAGTCGCTACCGTCGAAGAATGGGCAGTTTAATGAGTGCCAAAGCCAAAAGAAAAAAAATGACCATGGCTGAGCAAGCTGATATTCACGAGCTATACGAAGAGTCGGTTCAGAACGTTGATCATGAGGTTGAATTCGTACAACAGACTTTCGAGAACATTCGTGGAAGAAAGGCATATCTGCTGCGAGAGGATTTTTGCGGTACGGCGAGTGCTGCCTGTGAGTGGGCAAAACAGGGTGAGGCGTTTCAGTCGATTGGAGTGGATCTCGACCCGTCGGTGCTCGAGTGGGGGAGGGAGAACCGGGTCGGACGGCTACCTGTCGCTGATCAGGCGCGGGTCCGCCTGATTGAGTCCGATGTTATGAACGTTGAAACGCCGCCCGTTGATATCCTCGTCGCGTTTAACTTCAGTTACTGGATATTCGATTCACGGGCCCTGATGTTGAGTTATTTCAAACAGGCCTTTCATTCCCTGAAAGACGACGGCCTATTCTTCTGTGACATGTTCGGTGGCTCCGAGGCCTTTGAGGAAACCGAGGAAGAGACCGAGCACGACGAATTTACCTACATTTGGGACCAGGAAGAGTTCCACCCCGTCACGCACTACATGCGGACCCATATCCATTTCAAGTTCCCGGATGGGTCGAAAATCAAAAAGGCGTTCACCTACGAATGGCGGCTATGGACGGCGCCGGAAATCCGGGAACTGTTGCTGGAAGCCGGCTTCAAGAACCCAACCGTCTACTGGGAAGGCGAGGACGAGGATGGAGAGGGTAATGGTGAATTTTCGCCGGAAAACCACGGTGATGCCGATCTGGCCTGGATCGCCTACGTCATTGCTGAAAAGTGAAGAGATAACTGTATTTATTTCAGTAATTTATAAAGATAATCTATAAATAGAATTGTATTCTCTTACATGGCATAACGCATCATGGGGCTCGGGCGCACCGTTAGCCGTTCACTATCGTTGCGAGTAGTCGCCTTGCGGATTGACTAACCTAGACAGCTGACCTACCCAGTTGATCGATGACTGCTTCGCATTCGCGTTTCAACGTAACAGGTAGCTGATCGCCATAGCTCTCCAGGTACTCCCCGACAGACGCCATCTCTGCCTTCCACTGGTCTATATCGATGGAAAGAAGCGACTGCATGATATCGTCCGGGATGTCGAGCCCGGTCGTGTCGATGTCCGAAGGTTTAGGGAGAAAGCCGATAGCCGTTTCCACGGCGCCGGTACGTTTCTCGCAACGATCGATGATCCAGCGAAGCACGCGGAGATTCTCGCCGAATCCGGGCCACAGGAATTTACCGTCGTCATCCTGCCGGAACCAGTTGACGTGAAAGATTCCGGGCAGCTCTTCGGAGCGATCGGCAAATGACAGCCAGTGGGCCCAGTAATCCGCAAAGTTATACCCGCAAAACGGCTTCATCGCCATCGGGTCCCGCCTGACGATGCCCACATCGCCTATCGCGGCTGCGGTGGTTTCCGAGCCGACACTGGCTCCCACGAGTACTCCGTGCGCCCAGTCCTTTGCCTCGTAGACGAGGGGAGCGATCTCCTTCCGGCGACCGCCAAATACAATTGCCGATATCGGGACGCCATCGGGAGCATCCGCCAGCGTTGAGTAGCTTCTGTTCTGCTTTGCCGACACGGTGAACCGCGAGTTCGGATGTGCTGCGGGACCGGTAGAGGGGTCGTACCGCCGGCCTTGCCAGTCCGTCGCAGGTGCGCCCGTTTTCTTGTCTTCCCACCAGGGTTCATTGTCGGCAGTGGTAGCTACATTTGTAAATATTGTCCCGTTCTGGATCATGTCGTAGGCGTTCTTGTTGGTCTTTTCGTTGGTGCCGGGCACAACGCCGAAATAACCAGCCTCGGGATTGATTGCACGTAATCTTCCTTCATCGTCCATGTGAAGCCAGGCAATATCATCACCCAGCGTCCAGATCTTCCAGCCGGCGTGTGACTCTGGCGGTATGAGCATTGCCAGGTTGGTCTTGCCACAGGCTGACGGGAATGCGCAGGCGAGATAGTGCGTCTCACCCTCAGCATTTTCGATACCGACTATCAGCATGTGCTCGGCGAGCCAGCCCTCGTTTCGGGCTTGGTAGCTGGCAATTCGCAGCGCATGACATTTCTTGCCCAGCAGCGCGTTGCCGCCATAACCCGAACCGATGCTCTTGATCGTTAGTTCTTCCGGGAAGTGCATAATGAAGCGTTTTTCCGGATCGAGGTCGCCAGTCGAATGCAGGCCTTTGACGAAAGTTGTCTCCCGTTCGATACGCTCTTGTGCCGCTTTACCCATCCGTGTCATCAGACGCATGTTAACGACGACATAGGGGCTGTCTGTAATTTCGACGCCTAGGCGAGCATAGGGTGAATCTATTGGACCCATGCAATAGGGGATGACGTACATGGTTCTTCCCCGCATCGAACCATTGAATAGCGAGTCGACCTTCTCATGTGCGTCTTTAGGTTCCATCCAGTTGTTGTTTTGACCTGCGTCCTCTTCATTCTCCGTACAGACGAAAGTCAGATGTTCAACGCGGGCGACGTCGGACGGATCGGATAGATGAAGGTAGCATCCTGGATAGCTGTCCTGATTCAGTGGCGATAGTACGCCCGAGTCGCACATGAGTTGAATTAGGTGTTCATTTTCAGCATTACTGCCGTCGCACCAGTGAACGTGGTCTGGTTGGGTCAGCCGTGAAACGGATTCTACCCAGTCTTTCAGTGCGGGAAGCGTGGTGGTCATGTTTATGTCTGCCTGATTCTCTAAATCTGTGGCCCGCGTCGATTCGGGCTGGGTTCAAGGCGCGCAATTATACTAAGTGAAGCGGAATCCGCACCATTTAGTTCCGATTACGGGCAATTATCGGTCAACGTTGCTTTCTGCTCGCCCGGAATCTCTCCCTGTTCAGCTACTACTGGTGGTAATGCTCACTGTTATACGCAATGACGATAGTCCAAAGGTAATACAGGATTTTCAGATGCCGGAACGCTCAGCCGCTGCAGGATAAATTAGACAAAAAAACTTTAAATATAAAATTTAATATATTGTTTTTTAAAAATTAAAAGAGTGTTTTTTTGTGGCATGTTGGAGTCGAATAGAGATTCGACTGAAAATAACTTCAGTGTAAGAGCGGCGATGTCGTATATTGCGCCCGTGTACTCTCTGACTGAATTCTTTGGTGACAACAGCCCGCTGAAAGCGTATCTGCCTGGATTCCGGACACGTGAAGGCCAGGCATGGATGGCCGAAGCCGTCGCTGATGCGATTGCCACCTCGCAGCGGCTCGTCATCGAGGCGGGAACCGGCACGGGCAAAACGTTTGCGTACCTGTTGCCAGCCCTGCTCGGTGGCCGGAAGACGATCATCTCAACTGGTACCAAGGCATTGCAGGATCAGTTGTATCATCGCGACCTGCCCTTAGTTAGCAAGGCCATGGGTCGGCCGGTCAGAACGGCCTTGTTGAAGGGCAGGGCCAATTATCTGTGCCTGCAACGGCTGGAATCGATGGCTACACAGGCCACTGGGTCGGCGCTCGCAGACGACCTGTATGCGGTGAGTGAGTGGCGGCACCGGACGATGACGGGCGATCGCGCCGAATTGGTAGACGTTGCGGAGGATTCCGGTATCTGGCCCATCGTCACATCGACCGTGGACAATTGTCTCGGCGGTGATTGTCCCTTCTACCAGGATTGTCACGTCGTCAAGGCCCGGCGAGTCGCGCAGGAGGCCGATCTCGTCGTGGTGAACCACCACTTGCTACTTGCAGATCTTGCTATGAAGGAGGAAGGTTTCATCGAGTTCCTGCCCGGTGCCGACGTTGTTATTCTCGACGAGGCACACCAGGTGCCGGACTTAGCGGCGCAGTTCTTTGGCGTCAGCCTCGGAAGCCGGGAACTCGAACGAATCATCGAGGAACTAAGGGCGATAACGCTGTCGTTCACGGACGCAGATTTTCAGCGACGCCTCGACATGGCCCAAACGGCAGTCCGGGTATTTCGGGCGGAATCGCCTCGTGAAGAAGGCAGGCATGAACTGTCGGCCGTTGCTGAACAGTTGCAGTCACCCATGAGCGCATTGTCAGCCGCACTTAAGACTCTGTCGGAAGGCGTGAGTCAGCTGAAGGAATCGTCTGCCGAGATCGAAAAACTCGATGAGCAGCTTTACTCCGCAATCGAGCGGCTGTCGCTTCTAGCCAGCGATGAGACTTGGGACGGCCTTCGTTGGCTCGATGTCAATCCGAGGAGTGTTCGCCTGCACCTGACACCCTTGGATGTTGCCGATACGCTGGGTGGTCTGATCAATCACGGTGATAAGGCCTGGATACTCACGTCCGGGACCTTGGCGATTGGCGAGGACTTTACGCACTTCACAAGCAGGGTTGGCCTCACCGGTGAGACCTGTCTGTCATTCCCAAGCCCGTATGCGCTTGATGCGAAAGGCTTGATCTGGTTGCCACCGGGTTTACCGGAACCGTCGGATTCATCACACACGGAGACGATTATGGTTCGTGTCATGCCATTGCTTAAGGAGACATCCGGCGGGATGTTCTGCCTCTTTACGAGTCACAGGGCACTGAATTTGGCACGTCGCTGGTTCCGCGATAACAGGAAACAACTCCTGGGTCGACCGTTACTGGTCCAAGGTGATTCTCCGCGAGACGATTTGCTTCGACGCTTTCGGCAGCATGGCGACGCTGTTCTCCTCGGTACCGGAAGCTTCTGGGAAGGAGTTGATGTACGTGGGAGCGCATTGACCATCGTTGTCATCGACAAACTCCCGTTCGCTTCACCCGCGGATCCGCTGATGATGGCTCGCCTCGAGTTCATCCGGCGTCAGGGTGGTAATGGGTTTACTGGCCACCAGCTTCCGCTGGCCGTTTTGGCACTCAAGCAAGGTGCAGGTCGGTTGCTGCGGGACGAGTCAGATTTCGGGGTCGTTGTCCTGTGTGACCCACGAATCCGCAGCCGTAATTACGGCAGCGTATTTCTCAATAGCCTTGC
>CAZWEW010000021.1:11447-18273 GCA_964633055.1 uncultured Woeseia sp.
TTGCACCGATGCCGCATACTGAGTCAGTTGACGATGTCAGCGCATTCCTTGCACACCATGAGGCTGGCAAACTCATGACCGGGAGCGCCCCAGCATGAATTTGCTCGCCATTGAGACGACCTCCAATGCCTGTTCGGTTGCCCTGCAAACGAGCCGTGGCATCAGCGAGGAACATGTCGTCGAGCCACGCGCACATACCCGCATACTCATGCCGATGATTATGCGACTGCTCGATAGCGCAGGTCTTTGCGCGTCCGATCTGGTTGCTGTTGCACTCGGAAATGGCCCGGGTTCGTTCGTCGGGATGCGAATCGGCGCATCGGTCGCACAGGGCATCTGTTTTGCCGCGGGTATCGGCATTATACCGGTCAGTTCCCTGGCGGCGGTAGCTGCAGAAGCCTTTGCAGTATCCGATGCCGATCGTGTCATCGTGACCCAGGATGCGCGGATGAACGAAGCCTACGTGGGAGTCTATCGACGAGGCGACGATGGACTACCGGTACCGGAGAGCGAAGAATACTTATCATCGATGCGGGCTCTGAGGGTTGGTAGCACAGGCTATCTGGCGGCAGGTGGCGGGTGGCAGCGCTATCCAGAGTTCACAGAATGCAATAGCCATCTGTTGAATGGAGTTGTTGAAATTGTGGAACCACGGGCCGCCAAGGTGTTGAGCCTTGCCACGCAACAGGGAGCCAGGACCATTTCTCCTGCCTCGCTGTTGCCCAGTTACTTGCGCCAGAAAGTCGCCGAATTGCCGAGTAGTCGTACCTGATATCGATAAGTATTTACATTGTTTTCATCTTTGATTATTCTGCCGCCGATTTTTTGGGAGATTTGGAAAAGAGCTTGATGTCGGATGCAAAAAAACATTATTTTTTTATGTTGGCCGGGTTTGTGCTGGCGGGGGTTCTGGTACCGATCCGCTCCATGGCACAGCAGACATGGATGGACTCGATTTCAGTTAAGGGAGACGTCAGGCTCCGGTACGAGGGAATCGATGAGGACGGCGAAGAGGAGCGCAACAGGGGGCGGTTTCGCGCACGTCTCGGGATTACTGCGGATGTCAACGACAATGTCACGGCAACGGTCCAGTTTGCTTCCGGGGGAGACAACCCGGGGTCGACCAATCAGACCTTCGCTGACGGATTTTCGCGGAAGGATATCGGTTTAGATCTTGCCTATCTCCAATGGGTGGTAAACGACTACACAAAAGTGTACGGCGGGAAGATGAAAAACCCGTTTCATCGCGCCGGAGGCCACGCGTTGGTTTGGGACAGCGACATGAATCCGGAAGGTGCTGCTATCGCGTTCGATAAGAACGGGTTTTTCGGGAATGCCGGCTTGATGTTCGTCGAAGAGAGATCATCTGCCGATGACTCGTTACTGATTGGTCTGCAGGGAGGGTATGTATTCGATTTGAGTGAAGGGGTTAGGCTTACAACAGGCGTGACTTATTACGACTACACCGATACAGAAGGCAACACGCCATTTTACAATGGCAAGCCCAAGGGGAATTCTTCGGATATCGATGGCAACCTGATCTACGATTACAATCAGTTTGAAGTTTTTGCTGAGATGGCGACGACGATTGGTGGGCAGCCGCTCTCCGTGTTCGTCGACTATGTCAGCAATGGCGAGGCCGATTCTCAAGATACGGGCTTCGCGTTTGGCGCTGCGATCGGAAAGGCCAGTGCACCGGGAACGTGGCAGGCGTCGATCGCGTACCAGGACCTCGAGGCAGACGCAGTCATTGCAACTTTCACGGATTCCGATTTCGGTGGCGGGGGCACCGGTGCTTCCGGATTCATCTTAAAAGGTAAGTACGCGCTCGCGGATAACTGGGCGTTCGGTGGAACACTTTTCCTGAATGAAATCGATGAAGCGATCGACAACGAGCATGATTATTCTCGCCTTCAGATTGATCTCGAATTCAAGTTCTGAAAGTTTGTCACGAAACTGTCATCATATTACCAAGGTTGCTGTGTTTGCGGTCGTGGCATCTCCACACCGGCATTGTAGAATCTGGCAACGATTCCACCGGCTGATTCGTCATCATGACAATACTTGGTAGACGCCCGCTAAATACGGCAGGATTCCTTGCTTGCGCTGGCCTGATGGGCTACGCGCTTTACGCCGAACACGTGCTTTTCCTGATGCCATGTCCATTGTGCGTGTTTCAGCGTATGGCCGTGATCGCTCTCGGAATTTCGTTTGCTATTGCAGCGCTTCACGATCCCTTGGGGAAGGTTCGTCTCATCTACATCGGCCTGATCGCGGTGACGGCTGGCGCTGGTGTCGGGGTTGCGGGACGACATGTCTGGCTTCAGAGCCTTCCTCCCGACGAAGTACCATCCTGTGGCCCGGGTTTTGACTACATCATCGAATCCTTTCCACTGGCGGATGCGCTAAAACTCATCTTTACCGGCTCGGGCGAATGCGCGAGTGTCGATTGGCAGTTTCTCGGTTTGTCGATGCCGGCTTGGGTTGTCGTCTCGGTGGCCTTGCTGGGCGGTTTCGGTATCTGGAATAACCTACGCAGGGTCTGAAACTCGTTACACAAACCTTGTTGGTTGGCTAGTCAGTGACCAACAGGCGTTCCGCGACACCCTTGTACATGTCGACGAGACTGGACACGCAGGACAGGCGGACAAATTCGTTTACTTGGTGAATGCTGTCGTTTGGAGGGCCGAGCTCGACGACGTCGACGCCGTGAGGGGCAATGAATCGCCCGTCAGACGTACCGCCGCCAGTTGACAGCGTGGGCTTCGTGCCGGTGTTTTCATGTACGGCAGCCACCACCGCATCAATTAGTTGTCCAGGGCCGGTCACGAACGGTTCCCCCTGTGCTTGCCACGTAATATCGTAATTCATGGCATGGCTATCGAGGATGTCCGTTACGACTTCCCTCAACCTTTTTTCGTTCCAGTCCGGGGAGTATCGAAAGTTGAATCGAACCTTTAGGTCTTGGGGTGTGACGTTCAGTACGCCGTTGCCGGCCTCTAGGTGAACAACCTGGAAACTGGTTGTCGGAAACCGTTTGTCGTCACCTGGCCAGTCCATCGAATACAGGTCTGCCAGCGCCGGCGCGAATTGCCTGATCGGATTATCGATCTGGTCCGGATAGGCGACGTGTCCCTGTCGCCCCCGAATTGTCAGTTCGGCACTAAGCGATCCGCGGCGGCCGATGCGGATGGTGTCTCCCGCGTTCCGGTTGCTGGATGGTTCGCCGATCAAGCACCAGTCGATGCGTTCTCCACGGTTGGCCAGCGTCTCCATGACCCGGGCGGTCCCGTCGATGGCATCCCCTTCTTCATCGCTCGTTAGCAGGAACGCCAGTGAACCATTGAACAGGGGGTGTTGTGCGGCGAATGTTTCGGCGGCGACTATCATCGCCGCTAGGCCACTTTTCATATCAGCGGCACCACGGCCCACAAGTCGATCGTCCCGTATGACCGGTTCGAATGGTTGTGTCCGCCATGCGTCAATGTCACCCGGTGGGACGACATCCGTGTGCCCGGCAAAACACAGCACCGGTCGCGACCGACCCAGCCTGGCCCAAAGGTTACTGACATTGCCAAACTCGAACATTTCTGTCGTAAACCCGCAGGACTTGAGGCGTGTCGCGAGCAGCCGTTGACAGCCGCTGTCGTCGGGCGTGATTGATGGCCGCCGGACGAGTTCGGCGAGCAGCTCTATAGCGGACCCGGCCGCGACGGGAGATTTGGTTCGATTCATCAGTTATGAGTTAAATATTTCAGTATTACAATAATTCGGTAACATTTGACCTTTAATCTGTTGCCTACCTTGTTGTCGGTCGAATCAGGTAACTTTCTGTCCCGTCCAGTGAGCTATTTTCGCTAGGGACTGGTCTGAAAACCCTACGACAACTTCGTTCCCTGATTGGATTACTGGTCGTTTAATCAATGTAGGGTGCTTCAGCATCAGTTCGACGGCTTGTGACTGGTCGACATCGTTTTTTTGAGCATTGTCGAGCCCGCGCCAGGTTGTGCTTCGCGTATTGAGTAGTAACCGCCAGTCGACAGCAGCCAGCCATCGCTCGATATCGGCGCGATCGATGCCATCCAACCGGACATCGTGAAACCGGTAATCAACGCCCGCCGCATCAAGCGAGTTGCGCGCTTTTTTGCAACTATCACAGTTGGGTATTCCGTATATGGTGAGCATGAAAACTTCCCTAGGTGTCGGCGTCAATACTTGCCATGAGTTTGTCCCGCAGCAAGGCGCAGGTGCTGCCTTCCAGCGGTTCATTGTTCTTGTCGACAACGTAAAAGACATCCTCCGCTCGTTCGCCAATTGTCAGGATCTTTGCGGTCTCGATGTTGACATTGAGATCGACGAATAACCTGCCGACCGTTGACAGGAGTCCCGGACGATCGCCTGCAACAAGCTCAATGACCGTGCGACGATTCGTATTGTCTTGGCTGAAGGTTACGCTGGTTTTCGTGGAGAACATGCGGACCTGTCTCGGTGCCGGACGCGTCACACGCGTTTTCCCACTGTCTACTGTGAGTACTTGTGTCAGAACGCGGCGAACTTTGGTCAGGCGCGCTTCGTCGGTCTCGGTCTTTTTGTCGAGTTCCATAAATATGTATGTGTCGAGACTGAATTCACTGGTTAACGGCACGATGCGGACATCCACGATTGTCATTCCCAGTTCAGCCAGCAATGCCGTCGTTTGGGCAAACGTCGATTGGCCCCGAGGCGAGTAAAGCATTGCTTCGATGCCGTCCCCGTCTGGCTGCCGCCGGATATCTAATACTCCGAGAGTCGAGTCGTTGTCGGCATTTACTATCATGGCGGTATGCCAGGCAATCTCCCCGGGTCGGTATCGCAAGAAGTAATCTTCCGTAAAAAGGCGCCAGACCCTGTCGACTTCAGTACCAACGAGTTTAGATTTGGCCAATAGTGCCCTGGCAGCCGATTGTGTTTCGTCGATCAAAAGTTCGCGGTCGATCGGATTTTCCAGCCCGCGCCGAAACACTCGGGAGGTCAGTTCATACAGGTCGAAAAATAGCGTGGCTTTCCATGAATTCCATAGTTGCGGATTGGTTCCCTTGACATCGGCAACCGTAAGTATGTAGAGGTAATCGAGGTGTGTCTGATCACCTACCATGGCAGCGAAATCATTGATGACGTCAGGATCGCTGATATCCTTTTTTTGAGCTGTCATCGACAGGACCAGGTGATGGCGGACGAGCCAGGCAACTGTCCGAGCGTCATACTGGCTCATGCCATGTTCGAGACAGAACGCCTCGGCATCCACGGCGCCGAGCTCTGAATGGTCGCCGCCGCGACCTTTGGCTATGTCATGAAAAAGCCCGGCTAGGTAAACGATTTCGGGTTTTTCGAACGATTGCATCAAAGGACTACAGTGCGGGTATTCGTGGTCGAACCTAGTGAGGGCGAAACGCCGTAAATTGCTGACCACGAAAAGTGTGTGCTGGTCCACGGTGTACGCGTGGAAGAGGTCATATTGCATCCGGCCGACAATGCGGCCGAACGAGGGAATGTAGAGTCCGAGAACACCATACAGATTCATCCGCCGGAGTTCGTGCGTGACGCCGGTGGGCGCCTTGAGAATTGCCATAAAGAAGCGGTGATTTCTGGGTTTCTGTCGGAACTCCTCGTCAATCAGGTGCAGGTTTCGCCGAATGAGCCGGATCGTGTAGGCGCTGACGCCCCGAATATCATCATGTTGTTGCAGCAGCAGAAACAGCTCGAGCAGAGCTGACGGCTGGTGTTGAAATACGTCGTCGTTGGTGGTCTGCAAGTAGCCATTCTTGAGCTGGAAACGCGCATTGATGGGATGTGATGCGGCCTCAGGGTCCATCAGGATCGCCTCCTCGAACTGTTGCAGCAGCATCTCATTTAGGCGGCTCAGTTCCATCACGGTACGGTAGTAACGTTGCATCAATTGTTCGACCGCTAGCGTGTATGTCGCGTCTTCGTAGCCAAGCAGTTCGGCCAGCCTAACCTGATGGTCGAAGAGTAGCCGATCTTCGCGGCGGCCAGTCAGTACGTGGAGTCCGAAGCGCACCCGCCACAGGAATTCCTGGCAGCTGTTGAGTTTTTTGAGCTGCCTGGACGTCAGGAACTCGTGTGCCACCAGTTCATCCATCGTCCGCCCGCCGAAATGACGCTTGGCCACCCAACCGATCATCTGGATATCTCGCAGGCCGCCGGGGCTGCCTTTCACATTGGGTTCGAGTTTGTACGCCGTGTCGTCGTAGCGATGGTGACGTGCTTTCTGTTCGAGAAGTTTTTCGGCAAAAAACCGTTCGGAGGACCAGATCCGATCTGGCGAAACGCTGGTTTCCATGCGAGTGAAGAGTGCTGCGTCACCATCGAGAAGCCGGGCTTCCATCAGTGTGGTTGCGATGGTGATATCGTCGGTTGCCAGGCTGATGCAGTCGTCGACTGTCCGTACGCTGTGACCGATCTCCAGACCCAGATCCCACAGCGAGGTGAGGAAATGACCGATCTCTTTCTTGATGATTGCCGATACATCGTCCGACACCAGTACCATGATGTCGATATCGGAATAGGGATGCAGCTCTCCCCGGCCATACCCTCCAACCGCGATTAACGTGGCGGCGGCGCGTGCTTCTTTGACAAATTGGCGCCAGAGTTGCAGGAGCAGGCGGTCGATCATTCGTGATCGGATGTGCACGAGTTCGACAACGGACTCTCCCGCCCGGAAGCGTGCTTCGAGACTGGCGGACGCCCCTGCAAGCGCATCGCAGTAACGGTGGTTGTCCTGTTCCGGCGGATTTTTCAGGCCGGCAATCAGGAGATCCAGGGATTC
>CAZWEW010000022.1:0-16901 GCA_964633055.1 uncultured Woeseia sp.
CGAAGCGATTGGTATGTCCTACGGCGCAATCGCTGCAAGGGCGATCCAGCTTGGCGGCGTCTACAGCGGGGAGGAGTATCCAGAGGACATCAACGAGATCACCGAGCGAGCCGTTCAGGGCATTGCCGGTTCCGGCCTTGTCGGTGTCGGCAAAGACAACTTGCCGCAGGACGGTGTTATTCCCGGCCTCGCAGTTGCCTTTTGCGAGATCGAGCTCGACCTCGAGACCGGCAAATACGACATCCTCGATTATGTCGGCATCGCCGAATGTGGCACGGTTATCCATCCGAAAGGCCTCGCTCAGCAAATGAAGGGCGGGGCAGTCTGGGGAATGGGCATGGCCAAGTCGGAGCGGCATGTCTACGACCCGCAGAACGGCCTGCCCGCCAACGTCGGCTATCACCAGTGCGGTGTGCCAACATACCTCGATGTGCCATCGGTGACCCGCTCGGACGCAGTGAACATTGCAGACCCGCAAAACCCGTTCGGCGCACGAGGGATCGGCGAGCCGGCAATGGGTTGCTCGGTTGCAGCCCTGCAGTCGGCTATTTCCGATGCGCTTGATGGATACATTTTCGGCAGAACGCCGGTCAGTGCGGATATGGTCGTGAACCATGTCCTCGGCCGGGATCAGTCTTACCTGCCGCTACAAACCAACAACTTCTGAGGTAATCATGGCTTCTTTCGATGTAATGCCAGAAGTACAGCTCTACCAGCCGGTGGAGCTCGGCGATGCGCTGAACCTCGCTGACGAACTCGGCGAGGATGGTTGGCTCCTTGGCGGCGGCCAGGACACGTACGGGTGGCTAAAAGACCGCGCCAAGCAACCCACAGCCATGATCGATCTCAACGGGATCGAGGCACTCCGCGGAATACGCGACACCAACGACGGTATCGAGATCGGTGCCGCCACAACCTTGCGCGACATCATTCGTGACGAACACATAAACCGCGATTACAGTCTGCTCGCACAGGCGGCCAACCGCGTCGCCAGCCCACAAATACGCAACGTCGGGACGCTGGGCGGCAATCTCTCGCAAGACGCCCGCTGCTGGTACTACCGACGCGGACTGGCCTGCTACCGCGCCGGCGGTAATACCTGCTATGCCGACGGCCCGGAAGCGATGAATCGCGAACACGCGATATTTGATGCCAGTCGTTGTGTGGCCGTCAGCCCGTCCGACACGGCGACCGCGCTGGTCGCGCTGGAGGCGACAATGGTCGCCGAAAGCGTATCCGGCAGGCGCATAATCGCTGCCGAGGACTTTTTCGTCGGCCCGGATACGCACATCGAGCAGATGACGTCGCTCGATACCGGCGAAATCCTGACGGCGGTTCACATTCCGTCAAAGTGGGCCAGTCAGCGCTTCTACTTTGAGAAAGTGGCAGATCGCGATGTCTGGGATTTCGCACTCGTCAGCATCGCGGTTGCGATGTCGATGGACGGCGACTCGATTGCAGACTGCCGAATCGTTTGCGGTGGCGTAGCATGCACGCCGCATCGCCTGACAGGCGTCGAACAGGCTGCTCGCGGCATGTCGCTCGGCGAGCAAACTGCCGAGGCTGTCGCAGCGATAGCCAGTGCCGGTGCCAAGCCACTCAACTACAATCATTTCAAAATGCCGCTGATGGAAAATCTCGTGCGGCGTGCGATGCGGGGATAGATCATTGGATATCGCCACCTACAAGAATGATGTCTGGGGCCAGGAAGTACTGAGAGGCGTTTCATGGGACCTGTTGTGGCTCGTTGTCGTCCTCGCGTTCATCGCGATTGCGGCACACGCAATCTACGAAGCGTCACAAAGCCGGGGGGACCGACCAACCAGCGAGGGTGAACGTGTTAATCGACACGACGCGATTGACCGGGCATTTCACTGGATCATGGCGGGCAGCGTATTCGTGCTCCTGGCCACGGGCGTATTCCCGATCATCGGTCTGGAATTTGCGTGGCTGGAAATACACTGGATTGCTGGCATCGTGCTTACGATCGTGGTTGCGTTTCACATCGTTCGCTCTTTTACGCAGGACCTGGGATCGATGGCAGTCGGCCCAAGCGACCTGAAAGAGGCGCTCGACGGCAAGACAAAACCTGGAAAATACTCGCCAGCGCAAAAGAGCATGCACGCGATCGCGACGATCCTGACCCTAGTCGTCATCGTTACCGGACTGATCATGTTCCTGCAGATCGATACACCCTGGTGGGAACGCACCAACGAGATGTCCGAATCTGCTCTCGGCTGGTTGTTCTTCCTGCATGGCCTTTCGACGCTGGGCCTGATCGCCGTGATCTGTCTCCACATATACTTCGCGATCCGTCCCGAGAAACTTTTTTACATGCGCTCGATGATCAAGGGCTGGATTTCGAAGGAAGAACTGGTGGCTCACCACGATCCGCAGCGTTGGACGCCTGACAAAAGCAACTGACAGGTCCCGCTCGGTACACAAAACATCAAGCACACGCGGAGGCGTCGTGAGCAATACCCTGCATCTTCAAATCGAAGCCGTGGAATCCGGCTATGAATTCCTACTGGCCTATGCAGCGCAAGGTCGCGAATCAGACCAAGGGTCCGAAGTCCGCGACACGCTGATGGCAATGCGCGACGCAGCAGCCGGCATCGATGAATCCATGGCAACTGGCGGCGGGTTCGCGGAGATTGTCGCAGACGACGCGCGCAAATCGCTGGCCGCGATAAATCTCGTGCTGGCTCAGGATCCGATCAGTTCAGAACTTGTCGACAATCTCAACGTATCGATTCACCTTCGTGCACTATTAACCGATCTGTTTTTGCTAAGCGAAACACTCCAACCATAATCATTCTTTCCCGGGAGTACCCAATGAAAAAAGCGACGTTAGTCAGTCTCCTTCTTCTTGGCAGTACGGTCGCCGCCGCCGATGTTACACGTCATCCGTTGCCGGGCGGCTCAACCTTCCCGATCGCGCAAGCGGTGGAAGTATCCGCCGGCACGACGCTCGTTTATCACAGCGGCACGTTGCCGGGCCCGGCCAACCCGGACGCCGAACGGGGCAACCGTGAATACTGGGGCGATACCGAAGCGCAGGCCGAAAGCGTATTTCAGAGAATGCAAACGTCTCTCGAAAACCTCGGACTCGGCTTCGGGGATGTGGTTAAGATGACAGTCTTCCTGGTTGGCGATCCCGAGCTCGATGGTCGCATGGACTTCGCTGGCTTCATGCGCTCTTACTCGAAATACTTCGGCACGGAAGCGCAGCCGAACAAGCCGGCGCGGTCAGCCATCCAGATTGCGGCACTCGCCCGGCCTAACGTATTCGTCGAAGTGGAAGTCGTTCTCGCACGCCCGTAAGCTCACCGCTCAGGAACTCACCAGCGACCGTTTCCCGGTTGCATTGTCTTCGTATCCAGCCTGATCGGAAATCGTTCGCGGATTTTCCTATCCAGAGCCGAGTCGATGCACTCGGGATAGTGCGTCGACAGAATTTCCCGCACGCGATCGGCTGCGGACTCCCTGATATCACGAGACCCGGCATCTCTCCATTCATCGGGTGTTGAACGATCTGCAAGGTCCGGATATTCGTACTCCGTTCTCATGAGTCCCAGTGTCTGCTCTTCCCGCAGGAAATGGCCTTCGCCGTGAACAGCATTTCGGATCACCTCATACGACAAAGTCTCTTCATTAACTTCAATACCGCGAACGGTACGCATCACAGTTCCGAGCATATCGTTGTCGATGACCATCGACTCAAATGAAAGACCCATCAGGCTGCCCACCATGCCGGCCGACTCCGAAACATTGTTGCAGCCGGCCAGTGCCGCGAGAACAACGGCAATCCCTTTCTCGTATCCGGCCTGGTTGTCAGGCACCTTTGCATCCGTCATCCCGGCGCCGACAGAACTCACAAGCCCGTAGTGATTGATAACCTGGGCTGCTGCGGCCGTCACCACAGCCTCTTCGCCATTGCCCCCCGTGAAGGCGCCTGTCCGGAGATCGGAGACAAACGGCCACGGCCCGACAATGACAGGATAGCCGGGCGAAACCATGTCGACGAGCAGCAACTGCGCCAACGCCTCGGCAATGACCTGGACCACGGTTCCGGCAAGCGCCGCGGGGGCGGTCGCACCCGCCTGCGGTGCCGCAACCACCCAGATTGGCGATCCGAACTTCGTCGCCTCGACGCAAACCTCGGCGTTATCCTCGCCGTACTGCAGAGGTGACAGGATGGCGCAGCCGCCTGCGTGACAAAAAGGTCGCTCCCGGAATTTTTCCTCCCCTCCTGCAATCATGTGAAGCATGTCAAGCGTCGGCTGAACGTGGGATACATCATTAAACGTCAGGGCCGAGTGCTTCCGGGTACCAGCCACACTGGCATAGGCCGTGTTGATATCGCACTCGAGCTGATCGTCGAATTCCGTCGCGACGACGTAGCGCGAATAAGCATGAATATTGTCGAGTTTGTCGACCAGGCGCGCGGCATCATAGACATCCTCAAGCACGGAGGGGCGATAGGCAGAGGCACCCGGGTCGAGCATGTTCACGGCCTCACCACCGCCGTACGTAAAGACCTTTTCCCCGCCCAGTTCGAGATCGTATTTGGGATCACGTCCGTGAAATACCATTTCCTTGGGCGTACTGTCGATGACATCCTCCACCAGTCCCCGCGGGAAGCATAGTCGGCCTCGTTCGTTGACCGTGCATCCACGATTGACCGCGTGCTCCACGAGTACCGGGATGGGTTTGCCGACGCCAACGTCTTCGAGGACATCGAGCACCGTCCGGTGAATGTTCTCAATATCAAAGGCTGTGAGGGGCCGATACTGGCCGCCTTGTAATCCCGGCCTGATGGCGGAAGCAACCGGCGGATTGGCGTGGCGTGATTGTCTTCCCCGTCGCATAACTGCTCCTTTACGACCAAATCACGCCGAAAGATAAACGATCAAGGGTTTCGCAGCAGGCCACTGTAAGGTGACGGCAAAACCCACCCCGACGATGCCCGTAACGCCCCCCGCGAAGATGTATCAGCAAGCAGCGTGCGGGAGATTTTTCACTTGTATCACAGATGATTAAATCCATTTCTGGCGTGTATCGTCGGTGCTCATTCAGTCAATCTGGGTTCGTTGACCGACTCCCGTGAATTTCATACTTGAAGACGAGCAGATCGCGAACGCTGAGTGCGCCGCCCATCGCCATAAACGGGGACAATCCAAACGCTTCGTGCAGCAATTCGGTTTCGCCGCGTGCCACGAAAGTATCGTCTGTCAATTCAATGCTGACCGGAAATCTGATGGTGTTCTCTGCACCTTTGACGATTACCGTTGTAACGATAGTAGCATTCGGCAGGCTGCCTTCAATCGAGCTGGATTCAAGCCGAATGACCGGAAACTGTTTTCCATTCAGTAATTCTTCGCCGAGCATGTTGCCGCGGGTACCTCCGATATCTTCTTCAGGTACCTCGCCTTCGAATTCCCCACCTTCTTGCGCACGCTGGCCGGGGTCATCGACCAACAGGTCGATGACCGTGACTTCGAGCGTAAATGAAGAGTCCAGCGGATCAGGAGCAACCTCTACGGTGCCAGAGATGCCGTGGTGCGAAATCGCGTGGTGATGCCCGAATCGCTTCAGCGGACCATCAGGCCAGGCCAGGATTCGAATCCAGCTCGAGTCGCTGTCGACATAAAAACGGGCGGAGGCCGGCGGATCCTGCGCCGCCACGACTGGCACTGCGGCAAATGCCAGCATGGCCATTAGTAGGGATTCCTTGCGCATTGGAAGTACTCGATGACTTAACAAGTCTTGTCGGCGAACCAATATTACTATCTTGTCTAATGGTTGCACGCAATCATTGCGAAATACGTTAACCAAGGCTCACACCCTATATAAAATTCGATCCCAACCACGCAAATACACGGATTTTCGCAATCCCGTGCGACATAATGGGCAACTTCCTCAAGGACCCTAGATTATGGTTAATCAAGCGAGATGGCTCATCATTTTCTGGCTTGCCGCAGGCATGTATTCCACATCAGCTGGCGCAGCCAAGTGGCAAATGGTGGCAGACTCAAGCACCGTTCGGTTTATCGGCATACAGGAAGCCTCGGCATTTCGGGGACGCTTCCAGAACTTCACGGCGATGATCAATTTCGATCCGGACAATCCGTCCGACGGCAAAATCATCGGCATCGTGAAAATGGACTCAGCGAAAACAGGTGATGCTGAAAGGGACGCAACGCTGCTTGAAGAGGACTGGTTCAATCCGGAGATTTATCCGGAATCACGATTCGAATCCGAGAGGATCGAGGCACTAGACGATGGAACCTATGCGGCGCACGGGGTGCTCACCATTATCGGAAACAGTAACCCTGTAACGATGGCGTTCGAATTTGACGTGTCCTGTAACCCTGTAACGATGCATTACGAATTAGACGTGTCCTGTTCGACGGCGCATTTTTCCGGTAGTTTCGATGTCCTGAGACTCGATTTCGGTGTCGGCTGGGACGCTACCAACTGGATCGATGACCTCGTTGGCGTCCAGGTGGAACTGGACCTAGAATAATAGACAGGAGCCAGTAAAACATTGCCTAAGACCAAACCTGACCGACTCCAGTCCATCAGCAAACGTGAGTTTCTGGGCGCGGTCTCCACAATCGGCGGCGCATCAGCGGTGTTGACAGCACTCGAGGGCTGGGGCATCGGCTTCGCGTCTGCCGCCGAAGCACCACCCGATCTCATGGGAAGTGCCGGCGATACCCGGGTAGTGATACTGGGCGGTGGTCTTGCCGGTTTGACAGCCGCCTACGAACTCGGTCTTCGTGGTTACAAATGCCAGATTCTCGAGGCCCGATCCTTCGCCGGCGGCCGCTCCCAGTCAGCGCGCAACGGACTCACGATAGAAGAAGTCGACGGTTCCAGTCGCACCTGCCAATTCGCTGAGGGCCAGTACTTCAATCACGGTGCATGGCGACTTCCGAGTTACCACTACGCCGTTTTTCATTACGTGCGTGAGTTCGGCGTACCCATGGAGATCATGGTCCAGGAGAACGACCAGGGTTACATACAAAATGACAATGCGGAAGGTCCGCTGGCAGGTCGCCGGTTTAGAAAGCGCGAGATCAAGGCGGACATGCGCGGATACACGTCGGAACTACTGGCAAAGGCTGTGGACCAGGGTGCGCTTGACGAGGATCTTGACAACCAGGCCAAAGAGCAGCTTATCGACTATCTCGTTCGCGAAGGCTTCCTTGATTTCCGGAGCCTAAGCTACAAGGGCACAATTCACCGGGGCCTCGAAAAATTCGACGCCATGAGTCTGATGGCGCCAAACACGGCATCGAAGCCCCTGGGACTCAAGGAGTTGCTGGAAACTGGGTTCGGCAACTTATTCCAGGGCGTCACGACCATCGATCATCCGTTTACGATGTACCAGCCTGTCGGTGGCATGGATCAGATTGCCAAAGCATTCGAGCGGAAAGTCAACGACCGGATCATCTATAACGCCGAGGTCCAGGAACTGCACCAGCACGACTCAGGAGTCAGAGTGCCTTACCGCGACACGGTGACCGGAGAAGTGCGGGTCGCGGAGGCAGATTACTGCATTACGACCATACCGCTCAGCCTGTTGTCCAAGCTGCCGTCCAACCTGTCGGATAGGTGCAAGGAGGCAATGGCTAAGCCACGCGCATCGATCGTGGGCAAACTGGCACTGCAGATGAATCGCCGGTTCTGGGAAGAAGACGACGACATTTACGGTGGCTCGAGTACTCTCCGCGTGCCGGGGCACACGGTCATCTATCCGTCATACGGTTATTTCGGCAGCAAAGGTATCATCCAGAGCGCGTATGCATTCGGCAGGATTGCCACCACCCTCGGTGAAATGTCGCTGGATGAGCAAGTCGAACAGGCCATCGAACGCACCGAGCGTATTCACCCGGGTCAGTTTCGCAAGCATTACGACGGCAAGGCTTTCTCGGTCGCATGGCATCGGACCAAGTACAGTGAAGGTGGTTGGACGCAATGGTCCCCGCGCGACCGACAGCAGCATTTGCCAGTGCTCCGCGAACCGCAGGGGAGAATCTACTTTGCAGGCGACTACCTTAGCGGGCTGGCCGGATGGCAGGTGGGCGCGATCGAATCAGCCTGGAGCCAGATCGAAAAACTTCACGCCAACGCGGCACAATCCTGAACCGCTTGACCGATCCGCTTAATAGGATCAGTTAACGAGGACCACCGCGGGCATCGACTGATCGCTGCCGCAGGTGGCAAGGCACCTTGCGACGAGTGCAAGCGCGCATGGTCGCTCCCCCCCTGATCTTTATCGATTCCTTGAGAAGTTTACGACAACACCAGCATAAAAGTTCCGGCCCGGTGCCGGTTCGAAGTACCTGGCGCCGAATGCGTTGATACGGATATTGCTGTTGTAGCTCTCATCAAGGAGGTTGTTGATTCCAAAATACGGCCTAATCAACCAGGGCCCGGTATGGAATTCATGCGACATTCGGAAGTTAGCAACAGTATAGGAAGAAACCTCGGCCGTGTTCGCATTGTTTGCAACCAGTTCACCCGAAAATACACCTTCCAGCATCGCAGTAAGGCCGCTGTCTGCCGCATACGAAACCCCTATATAGCCGAAGTGCTCCGGCAATCCGGGTAGCGCGTTGCCACTGAAGTCATTACCGTTGTCGTCGACAAAATCGTCGAACCGGAAATCGGACAAGGTATAGGAAGCGTCCACTTTCCAGTCATTATCGAAACGCCACGAGATCGCCGCTTCGATGCCGTCCCTCGACGAACTGCCGGCGTTCGCGAAGAACCTACGCCCCTGAAAGGCCGCCAACTCGTACGGGATAAGTTCGTCCTCGAGATCGATCGTAAAGGCAGCGAGTTCAAAGTAGAGATCATCAACCGAATGCTTGTAACCGATTTCGAAGTTGTCCGCTATCTGCTGACTCAGCAACGGATTGAATCCGCCGCTCGCGTCAGGATTGGCAAGCTCCGTCGTCGTCGGTGTTTCGAACGAAGAACTGTACGACGCGAACCAGACACCGGATCGGGCTCGATAGTTCACGGCAAGCGACGGGCTCGTTTCGTCAAAGTCGAGCGTACCTGAGTCGTCCCCGTTTGCCAGGTAACGATCAGTGACACCGTACGAAATTTCGTCGTACCGGATACCTGCGTGAAGCGACCAGATGTCATTGACGTCGTAGACACCCTGGACAAATAGGCCAGTATTGTCGACCGCCTCCCTCTGGTTGAAAACCATCGGCCCAAGCACGCCTTCGTTATTGTTGAATCGTTTGCGGTTATCGTCCTGTTTATCGTAATCGACGCCGATCGTGAGACTGAGCGCATCCGATGCACTGCCGAGCGTATACTGCGCCCCCACACCGTAAAAGAATCGATCAAGGTCGACCGACCCGCCGCCGACGAACGGCAGTTTGTTGGTGAAATCCCGCCAAACATAGTAATTACGCAACGTCAGCGAACCTGACGGCCTGTCGCGCTCGTAGACGATGCCAAAACGTTGCTGTTCGAGCGACTCGCCTCCGTCGAACAACACATTTCGATCCCGTGCAGACCGGGGCGCAGCTGCCGCCTGTGCCGCATTGATGCCACCAGAGTCGTCGGCCTCCGGCTGATCAGTGAGATTGAGAGAGAAGACCAACCGGTCTTTGTCATTCAATGGAACGCCAAGCTTGCTATTCAATACGCTGCCGCGCGTATTCGAATGATCCCGGTAGCCGTCGAGTTCGGTCCTTGAAAGATTCACCAGGTAGTCCGACATGCCCCAGTGACCGGCCGACTTGAACTGTACCTGTCTGTATCCGTATTCGCCGCCAGCAATTCGTCCTTCGACGTAAGGGTCCGTCGCACCAAGCTCACTCGTAATCGCAATCACGCCACCCGACGCGTTGCCGTAAAGCGACGACGACGGGCCACGGAGCACTTCGATGCTCCGTGCGGAACCAATATCGATACTGTCGACGCCGGCTTGCCCGTCGGGAAGAGTTTCCGGTATGCCATCGACAATCACCTTGATGCCACGAATACCAAAACTGGACCGCGCACCGAAACCGCGAAGCGATATCCGAAGGTCCTGGGCGAAGTTGTACCGGTTTTGCATGTAGAGGCCCGGAACCCCGGCCAGAGATTCATCGAGACCGAGCTGCTGTGTTCCGACCTGGATGCGTTCCTTGTCAACGACGGAAATGGACCTCGCAACATCACGCACCGAGGATTCAATCCGGGTTGCACTCACGACGATTTCGTCGAGTGCGTCGGTTGTGCTCTCCTGGCCCCACGCTCCGTGGACGGACAAAACAATGACGGCGACTGGGCAGCAACGTACCCACCCAGTCCGGTATCTTAGTTTCATTGCCTGGCGATTACCTGCTCTTGGATGTTCTGGTAGCAGGCGGCTACGATAGGCAAAAAGAAGATGAATTACCACAGCGATACTGCCCTTCGTTCCCAAGGCTTAAAACTCTCAAGTGAAACTAAGTGACAAATCCACCCGTGACTCGCCGTTTCGGTATCGCAATATCAGACTGCACGCTGCAGACCACCGAATAGGATTACGGCGAAATTTGCGACATACTGTCAGCTAACGGTATGAACGAATTCCTTCCCGCACATCGCGCTCTCGTCAACTGGGCGAGCAAAATGCCCGACCGTGAGTTTCTTCTCCAGCCAGTCGATGGAGAAATTCGCTGCTTCACGTGGAAAGAGTCGGCGGACATCAGCCGGCGAATCGCGTCCGCGCTGGGGTCGATGGGTCTCAAACCAGGCGACAAGGTAGCTATCCTGGCGAAAAACAGCGCCGAGTGGCTGCTCACGGATATTGCGATTGCAATGGCAGGCATGATCTCCGTACCGATCTATCCAACGGCCAGCGTCCAGACGATCCGGTACATTTTGGAGCACAGCGAAGCAAGTGCTGTCTTCATAGGCAAGCTCGATGAGCCAGACGTTGTCGCGGATGCCATTCCAGTGAATCTCTCCAGCATCGCGTTCCCGTATCCGACGGTGCCCTGCCGCTACGACTGGAATTCACTGATTAAGAAATATCCACCGATCGAAGTGCTTCCGGAGCCGGACCCTGACGATGTCATGACCATCCTATATACATCGGGCAGCACCGGAAAACCGAAGGGCGTTGTCCTCAGTTACCGTGCTTACGCTTATGGGAGTATGGCTGCTCGGGACACGGTCGACGTCAACACCGACGATCATTTGCTCTCCTACTTGCCTCTCGCACACGTCACCGAACGCACGGTAACGGCAGGCCCCGCAATCTACGCCGGAACGCGTTGCTCATTCGTCGAATCGCTCATGACATTTCAGCATGATCTGAAAAGAGCCAGTCCAACCATTTTCATATCCGTTCCAAGATTATGGGTAAAATTCCAGGCAGGCGTGCATGCGAAGATTCCACCGTCCAAACTCAGTCGACTGTTGTCAATTCCTGTCGTTGGCAGGGTCGTCGCACGAAAAATCCGGAACGAACTCGGCTTTGGTAATTGCAGGAGCTTCGGTTCGGGCAGCGCACCAATATCGCCGTTGACGCTTCAATGGTACCAACACCTTGGCGTCGATATTGGAGAAGGCTGGGGAATGAGTGAGACCAGCGGCCTGTCCTGTGGAAATATTCCATTTCGGACGGACCGTATCGGAACGATCGGCGTTCCTATCGAGGGCACCGAGATCAAGTTATCCGACCAGGGCGAAATTCTGATCCGCAGTCCCGGACTGTTCACCGAGTACTACAAGCAGCCGGAACTGACCGCCGAAGTCTTTTTGGAGGATGGCTTCTTTCATACAGGGGACAAGGCAGAATGGGATGCTGACCTCGAAGCCTATCGAATCACCGGTCGCGTCAAGGACATCTTCAAATCGGCAAAGGGCAAATACGTCACGCCAGTGCCGATTGAGTCCAGCCTGTCGGGCAACCCATTTCTCGAACAAATCTGCGTTATGGGGGCGGGCTTGCCAGCGCCGGTCGTGGTCGTCGTTCTTTCCGAATCGGCAGCGATTGCGGATCGGGAAACAGTAGCAATTAGTCTGAAATCCACACTGGACGATGTTAACCAGCAACTGGAAACTCACGAACGATTGGCACATATCATTGTGGTTAACGACGAATGGACAACCGAGAATGGCTTACTCACGCCTACACTTAAAGTAAAGCGCGATGTCCTCGAGGAGAAATACTGCGACCTGATCAGCGTTGATTATGAATCGCAGGTTGTCTGGGAATCAGGATGAACAACCCGGTCGACCGTCAACGGCGGCGGCACAACAAACCAGATCTGAGCCTACACTGGAAGCAGGCAATGACCAAAGTCGAACGTGGCATTCATGAACTCTACGTCTCTGATCCAGTCCAGGCAGACGAACTCCTGTGGGGCCGGAGTACAGATCCTGTCAGTCGCCGCGGTTTTCTGAAGGGGAGTGGTCTCGCTGCAATGTCGGCGACAATTGGCGCATTCATCCCATTCGCCGGCCTGATGCCTCAAGGACTGATCCCCGCTGCACTGGCCCAGAGCAATCGTGATTTCCAGATTCCGGGCAAGCGAGGTCTGCTCGTCATGAACGACAGACCCATAAATGCCGAAACGCCGGCACACCTCCTTGACGACCGCATAACGCCAGCGCAACACCTTTTCGTGCGCAATAACGGCACGCCGCCACAAATGGCCTCGATTGACAAGGAAAACTGGACCCTGTCTGTCAGCGGTGAATCGGCACAGCGCGAGGTGACATTTTCCATCAATCAGCTGATGCGATTATTCGAACACCACACGTATCAATTGCAGCTGGAATGTGGCGGCAACGGGCGGGGCGAATTCGTGCCATCCGCAAGTGGAATCCAGTGGTCAGTCGGTGCCATTGGCTGTCCTGAGTGGACTGGCGTGCGGCTGCGGGATGTCCTCAAGTATGTCGGCATCAGGGACGATGCAGTGTACGTCGGCTACCGAGGTGCAGATGTTCACTTGAGTGGCGATCCTACAAAGGCGCCCATATCGCGCGGGGTACCCATCTACAAAGCAATGGAAGATGAGTCACTGATCGCATGGGCGATGAATGACGAAGACATCCCGCATCAGAATGGTTATCCGCTACGCCTGGTCTGTAGCGGCTGGCCGGGTTCGGTCAGCGGCAAGTGGCTCAACGCCATTATGGTTCGTGATCGCGAGCACGACGGCGAAAAAATGGCCGGCGCCTCATACCGTGTCCCTTGCAGCCCGGTTGCGCCAGGGAGCACGGTGCCCGATGACCAGATGTGCATTATTGAATCGATGCCCGTCAAATCACTGATAACTTTCCCCCAATCAGGCATCGAACACCCGATCGATGAACCGCTGGCTGCCCGCGGCCACGCCTGGGCGGGTGACCTCTCGGTTACCGCGGTACAAACATCGATTGACTTCGGAGCAACATGGCAACCCGCGATTCTCGAGGAACCGGCGAATCGACTCGCTTGGCAGCACTGGGCGACGCAGGTCAGCTTTCCCGAGCCTGGCTATTATGAAGTCTGGGTCAGGGCAACAGATACCGCCGGGCAATCACAGCCCATGGTCCTGCCCGGATGGAATCCCCGCGGTTATCTCAACAATGCTTGTCACCGGGTAGCAATACTGGCTGTATGAATACGTTCGTAACAGGATTCACCGCTATGCTTCTTCCGCTTGCTTCAATGGCGCAGGGATTCGACGCTTTCACAGGTTTTCCGAAAACCGGCGACTGGGAGCTCGTTCGAGCCAATTGTATTGCGTGTCATTCGCCAAAACTGGTTACGCAACAACGGGGCACAGCAGCGCAGTGGCGAACAATGATTCGCTGGATGCAGGAAGAACAGGGTTTGTGGGCAATCGATATAGAGGTCGAAAACCGAATTGTCGCCTGGCTTGCCGAGAATTATCCACCGTCCGAAGATCGTCGACGCGCACCGATTGCAGCACGCCTGATGCCGCCGAATCCGTACGGTCCGGCGACGGTATCACCGGAATCCGGGCAAATACCTTAAATAGAGTTGCCGCACTTATATCACCGACAGTGTGTCCTGCACGAATTGACGGACATTGGTTCAGGACCAGATTTCGCAGTGAATAAAAAAAGGCCCGCTGTCGCCAGCGGACCTTTCCGGCTAGTCGCCTGTCGCGAATAGCTACCCGAGCTTACCAGCTACCCTGCAGCGTCAAAGTGATATAACGGCCAAGCAGCTCCGCCGTCCCGAAGTAGCCACGCGCTTCCTGGACCACGTCGGGCTCACGTTCGAAAAGGTTGGAAACTGCCAGCTGGATCATCGTACGGTCCGGTGCTCCCGGGAAGAACGAATCCAGGTTGTACGAGAACGTGACGTTGCTTATGAACCGGGCATCCGTCTTAATGACCTCACCGCCGGTCACGCCCATGAACTTGTCATTCCCGGTCGCATCGAGCAGTGCCTCATCCGACCACAGGAGACGGTAGAAGATACGGGAATTCTGACCCGACCAAACAAAGTCGAACGTGCCCTGCCAATCCGGATCCGAGTAGCCACCCAGCGTGTTGTCGTTCGGCTCGCCGACGACAGATACGCGACGGTCCAGCGGGTGGTTCAGGCGAATCCGGGTTTCAAAGTTACCCAGGTCACGGGCACCCCAAGTGTCGCTGAACAGACCCAAAGCATCCGCTACGTCGAAATCGTAGTTGATGCCAAATTCGAGCTGTTCATAGAGGAAGAACGCCGCATTGGCCTGGCCGGTCTGAAAGTCGACAACCTGACCCGTTGCATCACGTGTCCAGCTAGAACAGGACCCTACATTCGGGAAGCCAGCGGAGTCATAGCACGACTGCATGAGCTGCGTCAGCCCGAGTTCCTGAATCGCATCCGTCAGCTCGATGTTTATGTAGTCCGCCGTGAACAGCAGATTCTCCACCCATCGCGGCTCGAATGTCATGCCGATTGCGTAGGACTCCGCGGATTCGTTGCTGAGATTCGGATTACCACCCGTTCGTCCGATCGCTGTCGCGTTTACGATATTAGACGTGAAAGTACTCGGATCGTAATTGGCAATGTCCGCGGCACAGTTAGCTGCCCGCGTTGACGGTACCGGACCATCACCGACGTAACGGAAGTCGCAGGGATCGCTCGCAAAACCGAAGGTCTGGTTAAGTGGTGCGAACAGCTCGACCAAAGACGGTGCACGAAGCGATTCCGTGTAATTGGCCCGAAACGAAATGTCCTGAACCGGCGCAAAACGCAGGCCAACGGTCCAGACGTCAGCCTCGCCAGCCAGGGTGTTATCGATCCGACGGAATGCGCCATTCAGTTCGGCGAACTCCATGAGCCGGATATCGTTGTCCGGACTGACCAGTGGAATAGCCAGCTCAGCGTAAAGCTCATCCGTTTCATACGACCCGCCAGTCTCGGCAAAGGGTGATGAACGGGTCATCGGCACTTCCGTACCTAAGCCCGGTGTGAATACAGCACTTTCTTCGCGATTCTCGTAACCCACGTTGAATGCAACAAAGCCGCCCGGAAGTTCGATCAGGTCACCGCCGAAGTTGACGTTGAACACTGACTGCTCGATTTCCGTCGCCGTCATCTGATCGCCTGTGACCCATTCGCGAGCCTCGTCGGAACGCACACCCCAACCGAACAGGTTCAGTGGCGAACACCCCTGAACGCCCGGCAGATCGCCGTCTGTGAGACCCATGCCTGAAGTACCGGTCAGGTTACCGAGCGCAGCCTGGTAGACGTTTTCGCAGACCAGGTCCCCAACACCAGCGGACGTCGTACCTGAGAAACCAAGAATGGCCTGCTCCGCAGAATTCGGATCTGCATTGACGGCTGCAAGATCAGCTGCTGTCAACTGGCGGACGTCGATGGCACTCAGGAAGCGATCATCAATGATGCCTTCACTCCTTGTGTCACCATCGCTTTCGCCATGGGTCGCTGAAATCGACCAAGCGAAGTTGCGATCACCCAAGTCGAAGTCGCCTTCGAGCCCCGCAGTTGCATGCCACAGAAACTGCTCACGTTCGTTCGACGAGTCGATGATGTCATTGTTGAAACGGTGCAGGTAGAAACCCGGGGCACCCATTCCCTGCAACAGCTGCTGGGCTTCGTTATGCAGGAACGGGTGATCGGAAGGAAAAAACGGCACATTACTCGTTCCACCGAAAACCCAAGTTTGGAAACCACCCTGATTAACAAGTTCGTCGGCCCAAGTATTTGCGAACAACACGTCTGCCGCAAAAGTGACTCGCTCAGTGATGTCATAGTTCATGCGCGTTGTGAACACTTCGCGCTCCAGCGGCGACTGAATCTGCGCCACATTGTCGAAGAAATCAGGACCGCTGCCACCGAGGGCGAAAAACGCGGAACCCGGGTAATCGGTACCCGGCGTGAACGGCACGAGATTCGAGTTCGTATCGAACTGCCAGAAATTGCCATCCTGCATGGCGCCGATACCGAATGACGGGATCGTAAACGCGCCCGGATCTATTAGGCCACCATCCGTGAAGAGGTTGATGGTCTGGCCGCGGTAGATGCGACGGAATCCGTCGCCTTCCTCCGACCCGTAGAACGGATCGTTCTTTGTATAGCGCGGGCGTGCATTTCTCATCAGGCCTTCCTGGCGGAACGATTCCATCGACATCGTGACGTTACCGCGGCCGTCGGAAAAATTGGCACCGGCAACGAGAGACACTTCCTGGAAGTCGCCATCGCCTTCCTCGGCGCCGCCGCGGCGCATGCTGACCTGCACGCCTTCATAGCGTTCTTTCATTATTACGTTGATCGTGCCAGCAATGGCATCCGACCCGTAGATCGGGGCGCCACCAACACCGATTGTTTCGATGCGTTCCACAAGGGCCACCGGGATAACATTGAAGTCAACCTGCAAACCGCCGGACGTACCGAAGATCGTCGGTGCATTGGCGGA
>CAZWEW010000022.1:16911-18103 GCA_964633055.1 uncultured Woeseia sp.
ATTGACCAGTGTCAATGTACGTTGCGACCCCAACCCCAAGAAGTCGACGAAGTTCTGGCCAACGCTAAACGCGTTTTGCGCGCCAAAGGGAGTCGCATCCGGGTTACCGAAGGCAGGAATTTCGTTCAACGCATCAGCGATGTTCGTGAAAGCACCGTCTTCGAGTTCTTCTGTACCAACGGAAATAGCCGGATAGAAAGTATCAACACCAGCGCGCTTGATACGCGAACCGGTCACGACGATTTCTTCGACCTCCACGCTGTCCAGGTCTTCGTCACCCGTTTGAGCAAAAGCCTGTGGCGTGAGCGCTAACGTGGACGAGCCAATAAGCACACCGGCGCTCATCAGGAATTTCCTAATATCAAAATTACTCATTATGTTGAATCCCCCAATTAAGTCATCCTGCATCGCGACGCCGTTCTTGTTTGGACGGGGCTACAATGGCAGGAAAATTTTTTGATATGAGCGTCCTTTTTTACGGTTATTCGGACTTGATCACATCAGTAGTTTCATTCTTATCGGTGCACCTGCAACGTGATGGTCAGAAAGCACAATCTCATAATCCCCTATTTTTGATTTCGCGGTCTGTTCGCCGCTTAAGGGTGCCGTGGTTATTGTTACGGCGTTTGTTCTGAAGACTGTCGCCTTCCTCGGAGTTCTGTTGTCCCAGTACTACATTTTGATGTGAAAATAGTAACAACAGCAACTACAAGTGTCTATAAAGATGAAGGAAGTGTTGTTTTTTTGATACATTCAACCAGATTATGGTGGCTGTCGTTTCTGACCCCGGGCCGGGTAGCCCTGCACCCCATCCTGCTTGCGGAAAAACCATAGGGTATTTGGCTGGCTCAATAAACAAAAGCCCCTGAACCATTCGATTCAGGGGCTTAAAATTAAAATCCTGGCGGTGTCCTACTCTCACATGGGGAGACCCCACACTACCATCGGCGCTGAGCGTTTTCACTTCCGAGTTCGAAAAGGGATCGGGTGGTTCCCACTCGCTATTGCCGCCAGAAAACTGGTTTGCCTTTAGCAATTTGGATATTTCCGACATCAAGTTGTCGCACACATGTCGCACCAGTGCTTTGGTGTTATATGGCCAAGCCGCACGTGCAATTAGTACTGGTTAGCTTCATCCATTACTGAACTTCCACACCCAGCCTATCAACCTCGTAGTCTTCGAGGGCACTTC
>CAZWEW010000023.1:0-17769 GCA_964633055.1 uncultured Woeseia sp.
CGCATTCCTTATCACATTGCGATGGAAATGCTGCTCACCGGCCGCTGGATGGATACCAACGAAGCCTGGCAACGCGGCTTCGTCAATGAAGTTGTATCCGCCGACAAGCTTATGGATCGTAGCTGGGAACTGGCGCGCCTGATTGGGACGGGCCCTCCCCTTGTTTACGCCGCGATCAAGGAAGTCGTTCGCGAAGCGGAGAACATGCGCTTCCTAGATGCACTTCAAAAAATTACGCAGAGCGAATTCGGGACCATCCAGACGCTGTATAAGAGCGAAGATCAACTCGAAGGCGCCAGTGCGTTCGCGGAGAAACGCGATCCAGTCTGGAAAGGTAGGTAAGTCATATGAGTCGCCAAACGGCGATGAAACGGCTTTTCTCACCACGGACCGTCGCTTTTTTTGGTGGCACCAGCGCGAGTGAAGCCATACGTCAGTGCCGCGTCGCCGGATTCGACGGCGAGATGTTCGCGGTCAATCCCGGCAGGGATAAACTGAACGGCATCGACTGTGTCGCATCGGCGGGCGATCTTCCGACCGTGCCTGATGCTGCCTTCGTGGCCGCGCCCCCCCAAGCTTCGGTCGAAATCATCCGCGAACTGGCAGCAATCGGGGCGGGCGGCGCCGTTTGTTATGCGTCGGGCTTCGCAGAACTCAGCGATGCCGGCATCGACCTGCAGAACGCGTTACGCGACGCTGCCGGTGACATGGCCGTTGTCGGTCCCAATTGTCACGGCTTCGTAAACTATCTCGACGGCGTCGCACTCTGGCCGGACGAACATGGTGGCACACGCAAAGAACGCGGAGTTGCGCTGGTCACACAAAGTGGCAATTTCGGCATTAACCTGTCGATGCAGCAACGCGGTGTCGATCTGGGAATGGTCATTACGGTTGGCAACAAGAGTTGCCTCGGAATCCATGACTACATCGAATACCTGGTCAGCGACCCGCGTGTCAGTGCGATTGGCTTGCATATCGAAGGCATGGAGCATGTGCACGAGTTTTCAAAGGCTGCATTGAAAGCTCTGGAAGCCGACATCCCGATCGTCGCGATCAAAACCGGTCGATCCGCCCGCGGTGCCGAGATCAACATGAGTCATACGGCGTCGCTGGCCGGGGAAGATCGACTGTACGCCGCCATGTTCAGGCGCCTCGGCATCGCACGCGCATTCACGGTGACCCAGTTTCTGGAGACGCTCAAGTTCCTGTCGACTGTCGGACCCCTACCCAATCGCACCGTCGGCTCAATGAGTTGCTCAGGGGGCGAAGCATCGTTGATCGCGGACTACTCCGACGCGGCTGGTCTCGATATGCCGCAACTGTCGGAGCATTCGGCGGCTGGTCTTGCCAAGATACTCGGGCCGAAAGTACCTCTGTCCAATCCTCTCGATTACCACACTTATGCCTGGGGTGATTACGACTCGCTGAATGCCTGTTTCTCGACGATGCTCACGAATGCGTTCGGCTGCACGATGCTGGTGATTGACTATCCTCCGCACGAGAATGCGGACACGTCGAACTGGGAACTTGCCGAGCGGGCATTGATCGATGCAGCCGCATCCACAGGGCAAACGGCAGTGGTCGTTTCCACGCTGCCGGAGACGATGCCAGAAGCGGCCCGAAGGAGGCTCAAATCCTCCGGCATTCCGCCGATGCAGGGTCTCGATGAATGCCTGAATGCCATCAGCGCCGCGGCAACGATGGGTGCTGCGAAAGATCGCCTTGGCGATACGCTACCCATTCTCGCACCGGAACCCGTCAACGGCGTCCCGCAGATACTCGACGAACAAGAGAGCAAGTCCGAACTCGCGAAATACGGGCTCGTGGTACCGCGGGGCCAGGTTTGTACGGCTGCTGACGCCGTTGCCGCTGCCGAAGCCATCGGTTACCCGGTCGTGGTCAAAGCACTGAGCCACGAAATTACACACAAATCGGAAGCCGGGGCAGTCCATGTCAATCTCACCGACTCAACGGCGGTCCGGGCAGCAATCGACAGTATGCATTCGGACTTCGATCGTTTCCTCGTTGAGGAAATGGCCGGACCGACGCTCGCCGAACTCATCATCGGTGTCAGCCGGGACACGACGTTCGGACCGACATTGTTGATTGGCGCCGGGGGCACCCTCGTCGAACTGATCAACGACACGGAATCGCTGCTACTGCCCGCCTGCAGGGACGAGATCTCAGAAGCGTTACGCGCATTGAAAGTGATGAAGCTGATTGAATCGTGGCGAGGTAACGAGGCAGGTGACTTCGATAGCGTCGTCGAGGCCGTCTGCGCGATCGCCAACTACGCGATCGAGCATAACGCGAACCTCCTCGAACTGGACGTGAATCCGCTGATCGTGACCCCGGATGCCGCGATCGCGGTCGACGCGGTCATCCGGCGTACCTGACACAGAGAAAGGATCCCGCATGAACCACTACAGGCAGGTAAAGACGATCTACGCCAACCTAGGCGATGTGCCGCAGACGTATTGATCAGGAACGGTAGGATTCCCTGCCGACACCCTGCACGGCGATATCCTGAGATGGCAGCACTTCGCACTGCAGTGCGTACATTGCCGCCGCCGCTTCGTCAATCGCCCGTGTGAAATCGACGGAACCCTGGAGAATCGGTTTCAGCAGCTCCTTGTCTTGGATTCTTGCAGGCGGATATTCGTGTTCAACAACAAGGTAGATGTCAGCCGGATCGATATCGAGCAACTCCCGGGCGGCAAGCTGATGGTCCAACCAGTCCACCGTGCGGTTTTGCAGGTAAGCAAGCGGATCATGGCGCGCAGTGCCGGGCAATTCATGCTCGCAGATCGCGATCTGCTTCTTCCAGGCGTTCAGGTGATCAGCCGGATTGTCGGAAGGTTCGCCATCGACCCAGTCGCCCCGCTCGAAAGCCTGGCCCCCGTAACCCCAGGCAGATATGCCTTTCGAATCGATCACCTGCCCTTTGACGTGAAAACCGTCGATCAGGAAGCTGTACCCCTCGTCCTTCAGGTACTGGAACATCGACCGTGTATCCTGGCCCATGAGCACCGAATGTGAGGGGTCGTAGTGGATACGGAACTGATCTCCAACACCATGCTTCTCGCAGATCCTGTGCAGCGAGATCCAGGGTCCGGGCGCATAGGCGATATTGTTGTGCCAGCGATCGAGCACGGTCCAGCCGGGCATCGGACATTGCTCGACCCGGAAAGTCAGGCCACGCGCCTTCGCTTCCTTCAGCAGGGGTATGAACTCGGCCTCGAACATGTCGAGGTTCTGGTCCATCTCGAGATCGTAGTTGCGACCGACGAAGCCGCAGACGGCGTCGGTCCCCAGCATCACGGCTGCATCGAATACCTTCATCATGAAATCGAACTTGAACTGCCGAGCGGCCTCGTCCGCAACCAGCATGTTGTCAAAGTAGCCGAGGTCGGACAGTCCAACACCGGTCTCCTTCATCGCCGCAATGACCCGGTCGGCCCGCTGCTGACTGAATGGTTCCCGGAGGTCAAGCGTATTGGCGACCGGATCGAGCATGGCCTCCGGTGGAACATCAGTCAGCAGCGGGCGCAGCGCCGATGCCAACTGGATATAGGGGGAACCAATATCGCGAGAGAATTCGAGCCACTCCTCGATGGCCAAATCAGGGTCGGGATCCCTTTTCTCGCGGGGCGTCAACTCCTGCAAAGCGGCTGTCAGCACGCTGATCTTCATCGGCCTGGGTTCATACCCAACCACAACATCGTTCATAGGAATCTCCAGTCAGGATCCATCATTTTCTGATTGGCATTCTAGCGGATTGGACGATAACTGAGACACGGTGCGCTATCGGAGCGTTCGCGGCATAATCCCGAAACGAATGAACCCGGGTAAATGCCGTGATCTCATCTAATACCTGCCGCGGTTTTTTGTGTGCCGCACTCACACTGGTTTCTTCCATGGTCTATGCGCAAACCCCCAAGACGATACTGATCATCATCGACGGTATTCCGTCGGACCTTATCGAATCCGTATCAACGCCGGGCATCGACGCAGTCGCAGGTGAAAGCGGCTACACGCGATCGTGGGTCGGTGGCGAAAGGGGCGGCGAGTCCGAGAGCCCAACCGTGTCCGCGGTTGGATATAACCACCTGATTACCGGTACCTGGTCGAACAAGCACAACGTCTATAACAACAGAATCGACGAACCAAACTACGACTACTGGGATCTCTTCCGCATTGCAAAAACGCACGATGCATCGTTGCATACTGCGATCTTCTCCACGTGGACAGACAATCGAACCAAACTGATCGGCAATGGACTGCCCGAAGCGGGCGGCACAAAACTCGACTACGCTTTTGATGGCTTCGAACATGATACCGATCAGTTTCCGCACGACCTGAACAGTGATTACATTAGGCAAATAGACACTCATGTTTCCCGGGAGACCGCGCGCTATGTCCGCGACATCGGCCCGGATGTATCCTGGGTCTATCTCCAGTATTCGGATGACATCGGTCATCGTTACGGTGACGGGCCGGAAATGAATCAGGCCATCGCGTTCATGGATGCACGAGTCGGCGAAATCTGGGATGCCGTGCGCGAACGCGAACAGAATACGGACGAAGACTGGCTGGTAATTGTCACCACGGACCACGGCAGGGATTCCCTCACTGGTCGGCATCACGGCGGCCAATCGGAGCGTGAACGCACCATCTGGATCGCAACCAATAACGACAAGCTGAACGCGCACTTTCATGCGTCGCCGCCGCTCGTCGATGTCCTGCCGTCGATCGTTCAATTCATGGGCATGGACATGGTGCCCAACGTACGTGCAGCACTCGACGGACAATCGTTTATCGACTGACGATACAGTCACAGGAGATCTCGCATGACTGACGAAACCCGCAATCCCGCCAATCCGCAGCGCAGGAAATTCCTGCGCAATGCCGGGCTCATTCCGGCAGGTGTATGGGTTGGTGGTGCCAGCATCGCCAAAACACGGAATGAGGATGCCGGGACCGTGGGCACATCAGGCGCCACTACGATGATGAATTATGTGGCCCCTGTGCTTGATACGATCCGTATCGGCGTCATCGGCGCCGGTCGGCGTGGTACGACAATTCTCCGGCTCCTGGCCGGCATCGACGGTATCGACGTGAAAGCCATCGGCGATTCACATGCGCCAGCTATCGACCGCGCGCAAGGACTCATGACCGAACTAGGCGTGGTGGCACCCGCTTTCTACAGCGGCAGCGATTATGCGTATCGCGAGCTCCTCGAGCGAGACGACATCGATGCTGTCTTCGTGCTCACACCGTGGTCATGGCATACGCCAATGGCGGTTGAGGTCATGCAGTCCGGCAAGCACGCGTTCGTCGAAGTACCGGCGGCGCTGACCCTGGACGAGGGATGGCAGCTCGTTGAAACCTCCGTACAGACGCGCATGAACTGCATGATGATGGAAAACGTTTGCTATGGCCGAGAGGAACTGATGGCGCTTAACATGGTTCGTCAGGGAGTGCTGGGTGAATTGCTGCACGGTGAGGCGGCTTACATTCACGAACTCCGATGGCAGATGAAGGATATAGAGGAAGGCACCGGATCGTGGCGCACCGCATGGCACGCGCGGCGCAACGCCAACCTGTACCCGACGCATGGTCTCGGCCCGATCGCGCAGTACATGAACATCAACCGGGGCGACCGCTTCGACTACCTGACGTCAATGTCGTCGCCGGCACTCGGCCGGCAAGCTTATGCTGCGCGCGAATTTCCGCCGGACCATCAGCGAAACCGGGACCGCTATATTTGTGGTGACATGAACACGTCGCTCATCAAAACCGTGAAAGGTCGAACCATCATGGTGCAGCACGACACGACAACACCGAGGCCATATACGCGGCATAACCTGATCCAGGGAACAAATGGCGTGTTCGCGCAATACCCCAACAGGGTCGCGCTCGAGTCCGAGGGAAATTTCCATGCGTGGCAACACGACATAACGAATCTTAAAGAACGTTACGACCATGCGCTCTGGAGAGAACTCGAAGCAGAAGCGACAACCAGCATCGGTCATGGCGGCATGGACTTCGTGATGCTGTGGCGAATCGCCTGGTGTCTGCGCAATGGCGTGCCGCTCGACCAGAACGTCTACGATGCTGCAGCCTGGTCCGCGGTTACGCCGTTGAGTGAAGCGTCGAATGCTGATCGCGGCAATTCAAAAGACTTTCCCGACTTCACTCGTGGTGCCTGGAAGTCGGCCGAACCGGTGACTGTCGCGTAATGCGCAAACCTGATTTTCCGGACGTCCTGCAACACTTCGAACTGTCAGGTCACTTCGAATCTGCCGACCCCTATGGCAGCGGCCATATTAACGATACATGGCTGATTCGATTCATCCATTCAGATGCGCGCAAGCGTTATGTACTTCAGCGCATCAACGACTACGTGTTCGGGAACCCGATCCAGGTTGTAGAAAACATCGATCGCATTTGCGGACACATTGGCGAGCGCGCCGAATCGGATCTTTCGGCGCACTTACCCGGACAGCGGGACTTCAGCCCGGTTCCCGCTCGCAACGGCGATTCCTGTTGGCAGGCAACGGGCGGCGATGTGTGGCGACTATGGCCTTTCGTCTATGGCGCCCGCACGGTCAATTCGGTTGAATCGACCGACCAGGCACGTGAAGCGGCGGCAGCGTTCGGATGGTTCCAGAGGCTTGTCGAGGACCTGCCCGAGCCGCCACTCCACGAGACGATCCCCGGCTTTCACGACACCCTTTCGCGACTTGACCGGTTTCGACAAGCGCTGGAAAACGATGTGGAGAACCGGGCCGGTTCCTGCGGCCAGGAGATCGAATTTGCACTTGCATCCGAATCGCACATCACCCGGTTTTCCAGCCTCGTCACCTCGGGAGCGCTGCCCGTCCGGGTCGCACACAATGATGCGAAGATCAACAATGTCATGCTCGACGAAAAGACCGAAAAAGCCTTCTGTGTCATCGACCTCGACACCGTGATGCCAGGGCTCGCACTCTTCGACTTCGGCGACATGATCCGTACGATGACGGTGCCGACCGCTGAGGATGCGATTGACCCGGGAGCCATCACGATCGACATGGAACTCTACGCCGCAATAACCGAGGGATACCTGGGCGCCGTCGGTGAGATGTTGTCGCCAACGGAGATCGAACACCTGCCGAATGCCGGCAGGATCATCACAATCGAAACCGGTCTTCGATTCCTGACCGACTACCTGGAAGGCGATCGGTATTTCCGCACGTCGCGAACCGATCAGAACCTGGACCGATGCCGCTCGCAGTTCGCCCTCGTCCGATCCATCAATGCGCAGATGGATGCGCTGCAGTCACTGACTGCTGAAGTCGCACGACATATCGAGTACTAGGGCACGCCGCTTGCGGACAACGCGCAGAGTCCCAATAATGATGTCCGCCCCGGCGTGATAACAACAAAACGAGACTGCGCGGCACGAATATGCTCGATCGGATCAACAAAGAACGTCTATCTGTCTACGTTCAGGTAACCCTGCTGGCGCTTGCAGCGTCCGTCATCTACAGCGCGCCGTACCTGCGCCAGCTATTCAAGACATCGCTCCTCGACGCGTTTTCGCTGACGGAATCGCAACTCGGCAACCTGAGCAGCATGTATGCGATCACTTCGATCATTTGCTACATACCAGGTGGCTGGATCGCTGACAGGGTCGCGCCGCGAATACTCGTGATCATCGCGCTGTTCGCCAGTGCGGCCACCTATGCCTGGTGGGCAACGATTCCGAGCTACCAGGAGTTATTGATCATTCACGCTCTCTGGGGAGTGATCGGCGTCGGCATTTTAGGGGCGGCGATGGGCAAACGCGTTCGCCTGCTCGCGGGTGGCGACGAGCAAGGCCGGATGTTTGGCACGCTCGAGGGTGGCAGGGGATTGTTCGAGGCCATCCTGTTAACGGTTGCGACTTTCGTCTTCAGCCTATTCGCAACACGCCAGCTTGGCATGGTCAACGTCATTGTCATCTATACGGTTTTCGCGGCGGTTCTCGGCATAGTCATGCTCTTTATGAAGGACGCCGATCGCGAACCGTCATCCACAGGCTCGGAGAAGATCCACATTTCCGATTTGCTGCTCATCGTCAAACAGCCCACGATCTGGCTCCTCTGCATCATCCTGGCGGCCGTCTACCACGTTTTCTGGGCGACGATCGAGTTTCCCAGTTTTGCCGAAACGGGAGGCTTCGCGCTGCCACTCGCGGCAGCGACCGCGCTCGGCGCGACGAAACTCTGGATGCGCCCGTTCGGCGGTGTGTTCGCCGGAATGCTCGGTGACCGCATCGGCAATGTCCGCGTGATGGAGTGGCTCTTCCTGGCGAGCATCGTGTGCTGCCTTTACCTGGCGCTGATGCCGACGACCCCGGACATCGCCTGGACGCTGTGGGTATTCATCTTCCCATTCGGCCTCCTCGCTTATGGCCTCCGGGGCGTTTTCTGGGCGTTGCTCTACGAATGTTCGGTACCCGCTCGCGCGCTGGGAACCGCAATCGGGTTTATCTCTATCATGGGATACAGCTCCGACGGCTATATTCCGCAGGTCAGCGCCTACCTGCACACAAACTATGAAACTGGCACGGCGTACCAGCTGTTCTTCACCTACGTTGCGATTGCAGCAACGATCGGACTCGCAGCGTCATGGCTGCTCAGGCGAATTACGCGAGCACGCAAATGACCGGATACCGCGATGAATAGCTACGACTACATTATCGTCGGCGCCGGATCGGCCGGCTGTGTGCTCGCGAATCGACTCACTGAAGACAAGGATACAACCGTCCTTTTGCTCGAGGCCGGCGGTTCGGATCGCAGCCTTTTTGTTCGCATGCCGACCGCGCTGTCGATACCGCTGAACATGAGTCGATTCAACTGGGGCTATGAAAGTGCGCCCGAACCGCATCTCGACGGGCGTCGGATGGACTGTCCCCGCGGGCGGGTACTCGGCGGCTCTTCTTCGATCAACGGCATGGTGTACGTCCGCGGACATCCGCGCGACTTCGACCAGTGGCGCGACAAAGGCGCGACCGGCTGGGCCTATGCAGACTGCCTGCCCTACTTCCGCAAAGCGGAAAGCTGGATGGATGGCGGCGACGACTATCGAGGCGGCGATGGCCCCCTGGACACGAACAACGGTAACGGCATGCAAAACCCCCTCTATCGATCCTTTATCGATGCGGGCAGGGAAGCCGGCTATCCTCTGACTGACGATTACAACGGCTACCGACAGGAAGGTTTCGGCCCGATGCACATGACCGTGAGTAAGGGCGCTCGTTGTTCTGCGGCGCGAGCTTATCTCGCACCAGCCCGGTCCCGCGCAAACCTTGAGGTCAGGACCGGTGTCATCGTTGACCGGGTCGTGTTTGAAGGACGCACCGCCACCGGCGCTTCCTTCAGCGCGGGGGGTCGTATTCAAACAGCGACGGCAAAGCGGGAAATCATCGTTTCCGCCGGTTCGATCGGCTCGCCGGCACTACTGCAGCGATCCGGCATCGGTCCCACAGCGGTGTTGCAGCGCGCCGGCGTCGACGTTGTACACAACCTGCCTGGCGTCGGCGAAAACCTGCAGGATCATCTGGAGGTCTATTTTCAGTATAAGTGCATGCAACCAATCAGCCTGAATTCGAAGCTTGATCTCGTCAGTAAGTTCCTGATTGGAACGAGGTGGATGCTGACGCGCACGGGCCTGGGCGCAACAAATCACTTCGAGTCCTGCGGGTTCATCCGGTCGCGCGCCGGTATCCGCTACCCGGACATCCAGTTCCACTTCCTGCCGGCCGCCATGCGCTACGACGGCCGTGCAGCATTCAATGGGCACGGGTTCCAGGTCCATGTCGGACCGAACAAGCCAACCAGCCGGGGCACCATCAGCATCCGGTCCGCGAACGCAACCGAACACCCGGATATTCGGTTCAACTACCTGTCGACCGAACGCGATCGTGAAGACTGGCGCACCTGCCTCCGATTGACGCGCGAGATTCTCGGGCAACCGGCACTGGACGCCTATCGTGGCGAGGAGATTCAGCCAGCCGTTGACTTCGACGATGTCGACACCGTCGATGCATGGGTAAGACAAAATGTCGAGACAGCCTACCACCCGTCCTGCACCTGCAAAATGGGCAGTAACGATGACCCGACGGCTGTGCTTGACCCCGACTGCAGGGTCCGTGGTATTGATAAACTCCGGGTGGTGGACTCATCGATCTTCCCGACCATCACGAACGGCAACCTCAATGCGCCGACGATCATGGTGGCCGAAAAAGCGGCCGACATGATCCGAGGCAAGATCGCGGAACCGGCGATTGTCGATTACTGGGTGGATGAAAACTGGCAGGAACGCCAGCGACCCGGCGTGCCGGAACGAACCGGCATCATTTGATTTTCGAGACACTATGTTGGAACGAACACTCAGATTGATCTTCATCGCCGTCCTGACCGCAGGTTGCGGCAACGAATCCAGCGTGCCTGGCGGCAACGATGTCGTCACCGACACCTATGCCGTCGGTTCAACGACGATTTTCATCCACGACGACACGCGTCCTTACGACAACGTCGCCGGTATCGATACCGGCATACGCACGTTGATCACCGAGGTCTGGTATCCGGTACATCACGACGACGCCGCGTCCGGTGACTATCGACGGGCAACCTACGGCGACTACGTCTTCGGCGACCGCGACACTCACCGGCTGATGATGACGAAGACAACGTTTTTCCACCTGACGCCTGACACCGTGCGCGAGGGAGTCACCGAGGAACAAATCGATGCAGCCATCGAAGATCTTTTTCTTCGTGCGCGGGGCAGCTATGTCAACGCGCCGTTGGCAGCAGGCAAAACGCCTTGGCCCGTTGTCGTCATGTCACACGGTGACGCTGGCAGCCGCTACAACATGGAGTCCGTCTGCGAATACCTCGCAGCACACGGCTACGTCGTCATCGCCCCCGAGCACACCGGGAACTCGCCGTACTCAATGACCGGCCGCGACCCGGCCTTAGAGACCAATCCCGGCTTCGCGGAAGAAATGGCTGACGTCATGCCGCATCTCTCCATACACGGGACCTACGGGGAGGAGGCGAGCTACGGCCAGAGCTACACACCCCTCGCGTCCGGTCGAGGCTCGCTTCAATTCCTGCAAGACCTGGACCAGTCCTTTTTGCAGCGCCTGAACGATCTGAGGGCCGCTTTGCTCGAGCTCGATCGCATGAATGAGGACGGGTTTGCCGGCGTCGGGCCGGGTGCGCTGAACCTCGATCGCATCGGGCTTATGGGCCGGTCGTTCGGCGGTGCAACGACGCTCGTCGGCCTATCGATGGAAGAGCGATTCACCGCCGGTTTCGCCGTCGTGCCCCCGGGCTGGTCGGACCCTAGGCCAGCTCTGCCTGCTGAAGCACTGGCGCCACCGGGCCAAGAGTCCGTGCTGTTCGCCACCGAAGGGCACTTTCCTTTGACCGATGTTTCCAAGCCAACCGTACTACTGAGCGGCGCCGAAGACGCACTGATCATTGGACTTGCTGCAACAGTTGCTGAAGCCAGCGGCGACACGATGCCGACGGTTGACAACCCTCACCCGTTATTGCGACGGACCTACGAGACCACAGATGCGCCCGTTGTCTGGGGCGTGCTGGCTGATTCGAATCACGCGACTTTTGGTGTCTCCGGCGGCTACTGGTGGTGGGACCTGAAACCCCGCACCCAAGCACGAACATTCGACAGGGAAACGGTTTTCGAGCTGATCGCGCCGGATATCGCCCACCGCATGCAAAAGGAACTGGCGTTGGACTTTTTCGACCTGACGATACGCGATGATGCAGCCGCTAGAGGGCGTCTCGGCAAAAATCGTTACGCGGAGGCGGGATTGACGTTGGAACTGAGAAACTTCTGAAACGATGACAGAGATCCTTTCCGTTGCCATCATTGTCACGACACTGACGTCGCTGGTGCTTGCAGTCCGCTGGCGTAACGTCCACTGTGAAGGACCGCTGCCGGCCTCGCTTTTTACGTTCATCGCTATCCTGTTCACGTCCGGGCTGGACGTCGGGCTAATCATGTTCCCGCTAGTCGACTTCCAGTCTTATGCCACTGATCCGGCTTACGACTTTGCCAATCCACTCGCCTTCGAGTTCGGTTTCTGGGGGTTCCTGGTCTGGGGGTTCTACTTCCTGACGACGTTTTATTTTTGCATTGTTGAACCCAGGCTGAAGCTCTTCGAGATCCCGGCGATCAAGTTCACCAACAACGTCGTGATCATCGGCACTTGCGCCTTTACGGGATTCCTCTTCCTGAGTTACCTGCCCGATTACGTCGAAGGCATCTCCGATGCCGCACGTTTCACCCTGGTCGCGGCAGTTGTGCTTTTCGCTGCATTGTCGAGCACACACATCCGCTTTGTCGCAATCCTGAGCGTGTCATCGACCTGGCTGTTTTTCGCGCTGATCGCCGGGGTCTGGTTGGCGTCGGGGATGGGTATCGGCGGGCTTGCCGGTTCGATGGCAAACATCGGCGAGTACTTCGGTAACCTGCATCGATTCGTGCTGCCGGTCAGTGACTATCACCAGTTCTACCTATACTGGTGGTTCGCGTGGAGCATCATGATCGGGCAGTTCGTGGCACGATTCGTCAGCGGCCTCAAAACCTGGCAACTGTTGCTCGCGTTGCTCGTCGTTCCGTCAGTCCCGATCGCGATTTGGTTTTCCGTTCTCTACCATTACTTCGAAAACGGTATCGCGGTGCCCGATTTCTTGCGAATCGCAATGATCGTCGTCGGCGTGATTTTCGTCGCGAATTCACTCGACTCGTTGATTCGACTTTATACACAGAATCTCGGCCTGACCGTGGCGAGGCTTGGAATCTGGCAGTACGTGGCAGGCAACTGGATCACCCTGTACGGTCTGGTATTGCTTTACCAGTTCACGCCGCTCGAAATCGAATGGGTCGGCCTGATCGTAATCGGCATCTATGCGACCGTTTACGTTTTCATCTTCAAGCGACGCAGCGAACTGGCAGCCGTCTAGTTTCCGTTCAGCTCCGTCAGCGCCTGGTAGGTGGCAACCTTCATTTGGAAACGCGTCGGATCGCTCCAGGGAGAACCCAGGAACTGGGTCATCAGGATCGCGACAAGGTCTTCTTCGGGGTCGACCCAGAATTTCGTGTTGGCCGCGCCACCCCAAGAATACTCGCCCATTGACGAAATGACGCCGGATTGCCCCGGGTCAGTGATCACCCCGAAGCCAAGCCCGAACGACTGTCCCGGATACAGGTGCGAAGCCGGGAATTCGTCGGCGCCGTTGTTGCGAACATCGGCAGTCAACTGGTCGATCGTCATGTATTGCACAGTTTTGGGGCCGAGAATCCGGACACCGTTGTAACTGCCGCCCTGTCGAAGCGTCTCGAGAAAGACCATATAGTCCATCGTGGTAGAGATCAGGCCACCGCCGCCCGAAAACAATGTGACGCCCTGCGCCGGGATGGCCATCCCGGCCGGCAAAACGGCCATGCTGTCCGCCTCGGCATTCCAGTAATGGTTTGTCGCCAGTCGTTCAAGCTTATCGTCCGGCACGTTGAAGAAAGTATCATCCATCTCGAGCGGCGTGAAGATGCGCTCGTTGAAGTAGGCTTCCAGCGTCATGCCGCTCAGCCGCTCAACGACCGCGCCGAGCACATCCGTCGCGACGCTATAGTGATAGCGGGTACCCGGTTCGAACCGCAGCGGAATACCGGCAAGCCGGTCGACGAATTCGTCCAGATCTGCGCTTTCCTGGAGCCTTGCCGCCTGGTAGGCAAGCTCGACCGGGTGATCGTCTGTGTTGCCATAGGTGAGCCCGGCACTGTGAGACATCAGCTGTTTGATCGTCATCGGCGATGCCGGACGAAACTCTTCCCCATCCCGGTAGAGCGTCTGGCTCTCGAATTCCGGCAGGTACCTCGAAACCGGGTCACCGAGCTGAAACTGACCTTCTTCATACAGCATCATTGCCGCCACCGTCGTGATCGGCTTCGTCATTGAATAGATGCGGAACAGGGCATCCTTGTCGATCGACCTGTCGTTGTCGAGGCCGTATTTGCCAGCGGTTTCGTAGTGCACGATCTTGCCGCCGCGCGCGACCATCGTGACGACACCGACCAGCTTGCCATCGTCAATATCCCGGCGCACGAATTCGTTGATCATGCCAAGCCGTTCGCTGGAAACGCCCATGGACTCGGGCGTCACGAGTTCGAGTTCGGATGCGGAAACAGGCAACACAAGAGAAAGGAGAAGCAGGCAAATCGTATTTTTCATGGGTTTCGTGTCGCCATCAGTGCAACCGCACCCCCTGCCGGACGAGTTCTGCCTGGATTCGCCCGACGTCAAGTTCGTCGAACGGCCTGTCCTCTCTGACGGATATCGCCGCGGCGATGCCCGCGCCCTGTCCCGTCACCGTGCAACACATCATGTTGCGGGTTGCCGCGTGGCTGTCTCTGTCACCGCCGGTAATTCGCCCTGCGCAAATCAGGTTCCTGACATGCTTGGGCAAGAGCGTGCGATACGGAACCTGGAAGTAGCGCCCGGTCGTCGGCAGGATCAGAATACCGTAGCCGTCAATGAACTCCGGGAAGATGCCGATGCTGTCATCGAATCGTGCCTGCTCGCGAACGTCTTCCGACGTCATGTTGTAGATAGCATCGATCTTGCGCGAGTCGCGAATACCGATCGTCATGCCGAAGTTCCTGAGCTTAGCGTTTTCGCATCCGGGATTGAATCGCCTCATCGCCTCAATCGCCATCATCGCCTGTTTGCGGCCCTCGATCTCGCCCCGGGTCAGATCATCCGGGTCAGTTCCGTCGTAACCGAGCAAGTGCACGAGATTCAGGTACGTCAGATCTCCGCTATCGTAGATCGCTCCCCAAGTACCGGCAATCGTGTCCAGATTCTTGGGAATGATGCCTGCCTTGCGTGCCGCTTCAAAAGGCTTCCTGAGGAACGGCGAGAACATGTCGTCCTCCTTACCGGTCGTCTCGATGCTCCACTGGCCATAGGCCCAGTCACTGTACGTGTGCGGGTTTTCCCTGACGCATTCGATGAAACGTTTCTTGTCCACACCCGACATCGAGAACATCACCGAAGCGCCAATCATCTCCTCCTTCGGATTCATCACCGTTGGCACACCGGCGCGGTGGGCAACGTCGGCATCCCCAGTCGCGTCGATAACCCGTTTCGCCAGGATTGCCTCCCGGCCGGCCTTGCTCTCGATGATAACGCCGGTGATGGTATTGCCGTCCATGATGGGCGACACGAACAAGCGATGCAGCATCGGATGAATACCTGCTTCCTCGACAAAAGAATCAGCCACCCACTTGAACGCCTCACCGTCGATGGCATGGCTGTCGGACTGCGGTTCGGGGACAGATGCCCCCATTGACTTGGCACGTGCCTCGAATTCGATCCCGACGCCTTCGGCGTCGACCGTTTTTTCGTGCCGGTACCAGGCAAACCCCTCCACGCCAACGGCCGTAATGTTGCCGCCAAAACAACCGAAACGTTCGAGGAGCGTGACATCCACGCCGGCGCGGGCGGCACCGATTGCCGCTGCGAGTCCGCCCGGGCCTGAGCCCACAACGAGGACCTCGGTTTCGTGAATAACGTCGGTTTTCCGGATCGGCTCTGTGATCTTCAAAGATTGTGCCTCATGCATCGCAATGGGTCGCAAGTCTACTGGAATCACGAGGCCGGATCGTACCGATTTAAGACCGGTTCGGTGACGAGCATGGCAGGGTCACAAACCGGTCAACGGAATGTCGTTATTTTACAACAAATTTGTTTTTTTTAGACCCACCTGCGGCATTAATCGGCAATAATATATCTTTTTAACATAATACAATTGTATTCCACCGTCATAAAATCAGGTGTTATACTCTGGTTCATAGTAAGCAGCGCCCATTGATGGATCTTTTATCGAGCGCGTTGCGCTAATCCAACAACTCAAGCAAAAGCTTTTCTAAAGGGGGAAAGTTCATGTCCGGGGCTATTCAAGATACAAAAGTCTTTCGTATGAGCGCGGTCAGTCGCGGCGTTCTCGCTGCCTGTGGTGCAGGCACGATGGCCGTAGCGGCACCAGCGGCGTTTGGACAAGGAGCAGAGCTCGAGGAAATTGTCGTCACGGCGACCAAACGTGAAGAAGGTGTCCAGAACATCCCGATTTCCGTAATGGTTATGGGCGACCAGCAACTTCAGGATCTCAACATCACGGATTTGGAAGACTACATCCAGATGTTGCCAAACGTGAGCTATATATCGCTCGGCCCGGGCAGCGGTAGTGTGTACGTTCGAGGCATCTCTTCGGGCGGGGAATCAGGCATCGGCGCCAATCCCAGTGTCGCGGTCTATCTGGACGATCACCCGGTCACCTCATCAAATTCCTACATGAACCCGCACATTTACGATATTCAGCAAATCGAAGTGCTTGCCGGCCCGCAGGGCACGACATTCGGCGCGAATGCGCAGTCTGGCGCAATTCGCATCATCACGAACCAGCCGGATACCAGCGGTTTCGCAGCGAGCCTCAGCGTCGATGGCAGCCTGCCCCATAGCGGTGATATCGGTTACCTGCTCGAAGGCATGGTCAATATTCCTATTAGTGATCGTGCAGCCGTTCGTGTTGTCGGCTATGTCAAGGAAGAAGGTGGTTACATCGACAATGTCTTCGGCTCGCACACGTACAAACACGGATTCGCCCGCTCGGGCGGTGCAAATCCCGTCTGGGACGCGATTGCTGCAGACCAGAGTTACACCAATGCTGAGATCGCAGAGAAAAACCATAACGAGGCGACGACAGTCGGCGGCCGCGCTGCGCTCCGCGTTGATCTTAACGACAACTGGACCGCGACAGCGGGCATAATATTTCAGAGCCTGGAAACTCAGGGTGTCTGGGACCACGACCCGTCCGTTGGCGATCTCCTCGTAATGAAGCTTCTGGAAGACTGGTCTGAGGATGACTGGGTACAGTGGTCGCTGAAACTCGAGGGTGAGATCGCAGGTGGCACGCTAACGGCGACCTATGCGGATCTTGATCGCGACACGGCCAGCTACACCGATTACTCGATGTACAACGATTATTACGTGTCGTACGGCTACGTGCAGCCTTACTATTCGTGCTACAGCTATTTGGGCGGCTGCGGAGATCCGCGAGGCTACGTCTCTGGGAGTGGCGGCTGGGATCGTTCCAACTTCGAGGTGCGATACGCATCCAACACGGAAAATCGGTTCCGCTGGCTCGTCGGCGGGTTCTACTCGGAAGTTGAAAACCGGAATGATGGCGACTGGCACGTACTTGGCCTTGCCGGCATCCCCGGTTCCTACGTCGAAGATCCGGACATCTACTGGACAACGAATTTTCGCAGGCCCTACGAGGAAACGGCAGTCTTCGGCGAGGCGATCTACGATCTGACGGACCAACTCACCGCAAGGGCGAGCGTGCGATCGTTCGACTATGAAGCACGTCTCGACGGCTTCTCCGGAACGGTCTGGTGGCCTTGCGGCGGCTTCAGTCCCGGGCACCCGGACAATAACTACGGCGAGGGGGGCTGTTCCGCCAGTGAACGTCTTACCGAGGGCGGTGACGAGGTCTATCGCTTAAGCTTTGATTATGCGGTTGATGACGATTCGATGGCCTACTTCACGTGGGGCGAAGGTTACCGACCGGGCAGCCTGAACCGTATGTGCGAGACCCGCGTGCTCAGCGGCCTGGGCGAGCAGGGCACTTCCAATATTGGTTGTGCTTT
>CAZWEW010000024.1:0-17360 GCA_964633055.1 uncultured Woeseia sp.
CGCACTGGGTATTTGCCGCACTGATCACCCTGTTCATGCCGCTGTTCCTCAGTCGATTCGAACCGCAAACAATATTCAGCTTTTTCGCGGTGATGATGATACTTCAGCTGTTATTCGTCATCGCTGTCATGCCGGAAACCAGGGGGCAGAGCCTCGAATCGTTGGCAGCGCGATTCTTGGCTGAGGGAGACAGGGGGACGACGTAGTCGGGAGCCGCAACGTTTCCAGACAAAAAAAGCCTCGTTGAGAGTTCCTCAGTTCGATTCACCGATATAACGGAAATCAATCGTTTCCTTTCTCATCGATAAAGGTTCGTTTACGATAATCGGCAACAAATTCTAATGGTTCCAACAAAATTCAGGATGCTGTGCCCAATCCTTTGTTTAAGAGAGACAATGTAACAATGTATATATTGTATGAATAAGAATTTTCTGTCTGTCACCAACCTAAACAACGTTCTACAACCAATAGGCGTTCTCGGCGTCATTGCATCCCTGATCTTTGTCGGGCTAGAGTTACAACAAACTCAAAAAATCGCCCTCGCGCAGACACAACAGGAACGAAATAACTCTGCTTATGAGGTTTTTAATTCGCTGACAATAGCAGGCGTTGACTGGCAATCCGTCGTTTTGGATAACGATCTAAACACCCGGTATTCAAAGCAGACGATCGCCAGACGAAACACATATCATTTGTCCTGGTTCATGTTTGAGAATGACTTTTTTCAATACACTCAGGGTCTGGTAGATGAATCGGTCTGGAACGCAAAATTAAGGGCGTTTGAGAGCTGGTACAACATCTGTGACCTGAGACCACTGTACGTCAGCCGCGCCAGATTCATGCCAGCTGAATTTACAGCGCTGATTCACTCTTTTCCCGATAAGTGCGTAGAACAATAGCCTTCATATGAAGGCCCAGATCCATCACTCCGGTGAACGCTGGCGGAATACAGACCTGCAATGCGGTAACGACGGACCATTAATGAAAAACTAAATGAACGATATGTACTGATACAATTTTCGGTGATGTCAACGATTCTCAAGAATTTGCCCGTGGGCAGCTACGCGGTGATTTTTCCTTCCATCAGCAGTGGCGTCGATGAAGAAGGTCATGAAACGGTATTGTCCAAATTGTATGAACAGGCCAGCAATGTACCTGGGTACCTGGGCCTTGAAACGGCGTCAGTCGGTAAATTCAAGATTTCGATTGCCTACTACGAAGACCTTGACGCCATCAAAGCCTGGCGTCGAAACAGCGATCACATCGTGGCAAAAGCCAAAGCCAGGTCAACATGGCTGGACGACTGGCAAATCAGGATATGCAAAATTGAGGACATATACGGTAAGCAGTAACCAAGAGTCACTAACTGACTTTCAGAACCACTGCCATCGCGGTATCTCCGGCGGCACACCCATGAAATAACCCGTATCCACCGCCCTTCATAACCAGTTCCTCTATCAATTCGATCACTGCCCGCATGCCGGTGGGACCCTGCGGATGTCCCCAGATCAGCGAGCAACCGAAATTATTCATGTACTCCGGATCAACTCCAGTCTCGCGCGCAAAAATAATGTCATTTACGGCGAAAGGGTTATGGGACTTTATTGCTGCGACATCACCGATCTTGATACCTGCTGTAACCAAGGCATCTGTCGCTGCATGTATCGGAGCTGCCGGCATCATCGCCAACTCGACCCTAGATTGACCAAAACTGATCAGCCTTATTTCGACGCCGGTATCCTGGGACAATTCGTGCGCTTTTTCGTAATCCGCAATCACCATGCCGGCAGAACCGTCAGCCGGATATGTCTGCGTTCCATAAGTCACTGTGCCGCCGTCCTTTACAGGCTTGAGCTTTTCGAGTCCTTCCCGGGTGGTTGTATGGATACCTTCGTCACCTTGCAATGATGCTATGGTTTTTCTGAACCCTGCGTCGGGAACGTCCAAAGGCCTCAACATGTAACGATCCTGAAAACAGCCGTCTTCTTTGTTGGCCAAAGCGTCCTCGTACTGTTCATAACGTCTCATCACAAGCGCGTTCTGTTCTTCTAGGGAGACCTGCCACCGCTTCGCGCAGTTCTCGGCTGTTTGCAGCATGTCGCATCCGGCAAGCGGGTCATGCGAAAAGTTATCCAGCACCCAATCCTCATGCAATCCCGTTCCACCCGGCGCGTCGGGTGCCGGATAATAGATGTGGGGGCCATTGGAAGTGCGATCGGTCGTCACCGCCAGAACGCACTGACTCCGGCCCATTTCGATTTCATCTGCCGCACAGGCCATCACCCTGGCACTCGTTGCGCAGGCCTGGGCAATTGTGGGTCCGCTGACCTGCGGAGCACCCAGCAATCCACACAACCAGGGCAGCCCATAGAAGCCATTCTGTTGCGGGATCGTCATCCCCAGCACACCACGATCAAAAAGCCCGGGGTCCACCCCGCGTGCATCCAGACCTAGCGCAGCAACATGCGCTGCCAGGCGAACACTGTGCAGATGTGATAGTGCGCCCTGCCACCGCACAAAAGGGGTGCACCAATAAGCACGGTAGGGAATGAAAGCATTCTCTATCACGGGTAAATGACCGGTCGGAGTAGCCGAGTCCCTGAGACGGGTAGAGGGGATGGCGTCACTATCAAAAGATTAACTCCCAGCTTGTGCTTCCAAGACGTCTTCGAGGCGTTGTCTTAACGCCACGAGATCTATTTTTCCAATACTGGTTTTTGGCAATACATCGACACTGTGTATTGCAATCGGAATCTTATATGAAGCAAGAAAACGTTCACAAAATTTCTGCATCTCTCCATCGGCAACACCCCTGTCTTTTCTCGTTGCTATAAACGAATGGATCACTTCTCCACGATAAGCGTCTTCAACTCCGATGGTCGCTGCCTCAACCACGTCCGGGTGTTGCAGGAGAACTTCATTAACTTCCCGGGGATAAACGTTGTAGCCGCTAACGATCACCATATCCTTTTTTCTGTCACAGATCGTCAGATAGCCGTCTTCATCAAGGAAGCCGATATCGCCGGTGAACAGCCAGCCGTCACGCAATGCTTCCGCATTCTCTGCAGGTCTGTTGTGATAATTACGCATCAACTGTGGTCCGCTTGCACAAATCTCTCCCGCGACGCCAGTCTCCACTATCGATTCTGGCGCAGCAGTATCAACAATGCGTAATGTTGTTTCCGGGACGACAACACCCACGGTGCCGGGCTTCCGTAAACCTCGCCGCGGATTAAAGGTCAGCACAGGGCCCGCTTCAGTCTGACCATAACCTTCGCAAATGATGCTGCCGGTTGCACTCTCCCATGCAACAAGTGTTTCCAACGGTAATGCGGCCGAACCTGAAATCACCAATTGCAGCGTCGACAGGTCATAGTCGTCAAACTTTCCATAGGCGAGCAAACTGATAAGAGCCGTCGGTCCCGCCGGTAGACAGGTGATCCTTTCTTCCTGCAGCGACTCGAGTACCGATTGCGGATGAAATTTCTTTTCCACCACCAGGGTATTGCGGGAATGCACGGCACCTTGAACACACAAAGACATAGCAAAGGAGTGACACATTGGCATAAAGCAAAGAATTCGTTCTTTTTGCTCCGCGAGTGGCACAAGAGCCTGCCTTTGATCTAGGTTCACCAACTGCTGGCTATGCGTTAGGTTGACACCTTTGGGACGACCAGTGGTCCCACCCGTATACAGGAGATTTGCGAGCTGACCGGGTTTCGGCAAACAGGAATCTGTCAAATTATAATGTTTTCTGCCTCCCGACTCCTCAAGCAATGAAGCACTGCCCGGCCCTGTCTGGATCAACGATATGCCGGAAGTGGTCCCACAGATACTTCTGAATTTGTCGATTGCACGAGCACTGTCCCCAATACAGACAGCCGGCGTGCAATCGGTAATGATGATGCGCAATTCATGTTCAGTGAATATAGGGCTGACGGGCACCGCCTGCCCGCCAGCGGCGTAAATACCATACAAAGCAATCGCGAAGTCTACTGAATTCTGACAAAGCAAAATCACACGCTTGCCAGCTGCCCCAACTGAACATAAGTGTTCTGCAAATGCACTGACCGATCGGACATAGTCCCGATAGGTGACAGAGACATTGCCATCGATCAATGCGACGTGGTTTGGACACGCCCGAGCCGCGTCATGCAAGAGATGCAGAACACTGGACTGCCCGGATATCACTTTTTTCGAAGTGCTCAAATTTCGAGAATCACCACCGACATGAAATATCGAAGAGCTTCTTCTTTCTGTATTTAGGGATCGATGGAAAAAGGAATGCGCTTCAGGGCTAGCTGGCCATTGCTCATGACGAGCAGGACATCCTGCAGAACAGCAATATTTTGCAGTGGATTTCCCGGCACCAGGATGAGATCGGCATCGAGTCCATCTGCTATCCGGCCAGTTTGATCCTCAATTTGCAGTAACTCGGCAGCATTCACAGTTGCGGTCTGCAGGGCCTCGAAATTACTCATACCCAGCCTGGCGAAGTGCTCAACTTCGATCGAGATGCGGTTAAGCGATACGGCGTCGTAGTTGTTGTCGGCGCCAGTAACAATCTTCACACCCTGTCGGTGAGCCTCACGAATCGCATAGTCGAGATGTGGCAACATGGTTTTGGCGCGCAATCGCAAAACATAGTTGAATCGTTCCTCAAGATTTTCCTTGATCGTGTCATAGGTTGGCACGAGGAAAGTGTCGCGTTCTTTCATCATGCGAAGTGTTTCCCGTGACAGGTAAGTGCCATGTTCAATGCTCCGCGCGCCAGCCAGTACAGCAGCCCGCGCTCCCTCGTCACCATGGGCATGCACCAGCACCGGAAGGTCATGTTTCGTCGCCTCGTCAATGATGATCTGAAGCTGCTTCGAGGTGTAAGCCTGTCGGCGCGGATCGGTTTCCGGCAATCCCGCCCTTTCCGTCGCCCGAGTCTTGATCACATCCACGCCGCGATCCGCGTTTACCCTTACGAGTAACCTGAGTTCCTCTTCGGTTTGCACCCCACCAATCAACGTCTTGAGGCGCGGATCAGCCAGGACCGCGTCAGCCAGGTTCGGCGTGACAAATACACCGGCCGCGACAACATCCGGGCCCGCTACCACACCGGCCCTGGCCAGTTCCCGCAGCGAGACGTCCTGGTACGCGGCAACGCCAGCAGTGCGTACTGTCGTCACACCAGTATCAAGTGCCCGCCTCGCCTGTGCCAGGCTGATAATGTGCGTGTGCACATCAATCAAACCCGGCATCAGGTAGTTCTGTTCGCCGTCAATGACTTGGTACCCGACCGGAATTACTGTATCGCTGGCGGTCATTCTCTCTATTTTTCCGCCACGCACAAAAACGCTCCGGTTCTCGTGGATGCGGTTCTGTTCGCCATCGAAGACGTTCACGTTTGTCAGCGCATAGGCATCGACTTGCGCCTGTATTGGCGTCGTTATATGAAGCATAACCAGCAGGCCAATGGATCGGGTCAGATCTCTCATCTTTAATGTTTTCATCACTCTCTATTCTCGGTTGCAGTCACAACAGTCGTCTGTTTATGTGGGCAGCATATCAACTGTCAACAGGAGAATCCCTGCTCCGTACACGACCCAGCTTTAGCGTAAGTGCTCCTGGTCATTTTTAGGTAACCGATACCAGTAACCTGATTCTCCTACCGACACAAACAGTTACTCTGTGCCCTCGTATTGAGTGGACCATGATGCAATCCACCAGCGTCCTTCCTTAAAATACAGCGAAATACTGTTCACACCACGCATGAACGCGCCAGATTCCGGAGCCCTGCGCATTTCGAATGTGCTCCATACGTGTGCAATGTTTCCGAATTCCTCAGTTCTTCGGCTTAATTCCACCTCGAAGATGCCTGCGGAGTATGGCTCTGTGAGTGACTTCTGTTCCTCGAAAAGGTCGTGTCTCTGAAAGACACCATTTTCGTCAAATCGTGTGATGATCGCACCTTCAGCATGCAGGTTCTTGTCTCTGTCGGCATCGTATTTGAATCCAGCAGGGCCAGAAATAACCGCATAGTACGTATTGATAATGCTGTCGATAGTATTTACATCGCTCGCACCGGATAGCTGCGAGGAAAGTGACAGAACAAGTATCAGGAGACATGCAAGCCTTTTCATAAATGACACTCCATTTGTAGAGGATATGTGGTTTGCTTTTCGGCTCTTGTTGCCAGAATCAAATGAGTTTCTATCAGTCCAAAATTTCATTCTGCACATAAGAAACAGACGTCGCCGCGAAGGTGATCTAGAGGCTTGACTTCGGCAATCCGCATGCCTACATCTCCTGTTCGGCAGCGCGTAATGTAAAAGAAAATACGGAGAAATTTTCAGTATCGACGGTGACTGCGCTGCCAGTATGCGTCCATAGCTCCATCGTCGTAGAGCTCCCGGTAAAATGAGTCCGGGTCACATTGGCCGGGGAAACGAATCTGGGCTTCTGGCGCCCTGCGCCAGCGCACATGCTTCAGGGGGGGCTCGCGGTAGTTTTTCGGGTCATGCAACTCCAGGACCCCAACCAGTTGATCTTTGCTGTTGTCCAGCCAGAACCGTTCGATAACACGGGCATTCTCACCAACCGGTTCACCCATCCATTCACGGACATTGGGTTTAAGGTAAGTCGTTTCGACGACGAGCGTACTGCCTTCCCAGCGCCCGGATGAGAATCCCATCGGATACCAGTCCGTATACTCGGACGGTTGCCGGCCGTCGAGATAGATTCGGCGGACCTGGCTACCGACGATCATCGTAATCTTCTCGTCGGTCTGGAAAATTTCCGGGTCGTTACCCCGGAATCCCCACCCATTGACCAACCCCGATGATTGGCAGCGCTGCCCCGGCAGGTCCAGCTCGACGTCGTATTCGTCCATCCACGCCTGGCCGGCCTCGGTGAGATCGCTCGTGTACTTGTTGAGTAACCGAGAGGTGGCCGACCAGGCACCACTCAAGTCGACCGGTGCCGGCTCACTGACAATTGCCGACGGTACATGAGGAACCGCTTCCCAGCGACCGGTCGGAACCATGCAAGCAAGCGGTAATCGCTCACAAAGCGCCAGCTCTTCGGGGGTCGCTGCCTGTTCGGGGCCATACTCTCCGGACAACCTGCCATCCGAAAGTTGGCCGCGCAGGTAGCGAACAAGACGGCCACCGGTTGTCGCCCGATCGTCAATGCCAACCTCGATACGATTGCCATCGACGATCAGTGGCGCCGGTCCGCCTTCAACCCATGCCGCAAAACCCGTTTCCGTCTGACGAATTTCCAGCAATCCTTCCTTTACCATGCGCCCTTCTGTCAGAGTCAGGTCCCACTTTCCAAGGAGATTGCTTTCGGCCGACCATGTCGTCACCGAGAAAAAGAGGAATGCTGCCGGCAGGCTGATACGCTTCATTATCTAGTTACCCACCTTGTTCTCAAGGATCGACCCGTCCTCGCGAACGATGGTTCGAATAAACATTTTCGGTGAACTGTCGTAGCTTGGATCGCCACTCATGGTGACCCGCTCCCCGACCTTCAATGTATCCCTCACCCAACCTCGTCGCCTGAGAGCCGACGGGTTGTGTCCGTGCGTATTCCAGATGACCTTACTACCATCTTCATACGTCACTTCGACGAACACGCGAATATGCGGTGATTTGAACCACACCTCAGTAACCACTCCGTCGATGGTCACCGAACCGTTGATGTCATAGACGGCAAACACGGAATGGTGTGCCGCAGTCTCGTCAAACGGAGCTGTGCACAGCAAATAAGCAAGCAACAGGGCACACAAGGGCCTCATAGTCGTAACTCCATCCGAATACCTCGGATAGTGGCACAAATGAGCATCACATATCGCCATTTTGTCACGTATAACGATTTCGGCAGCCATTCCTTGTAGACTACCTGCGCTGAGGAGATTAGTCGCAGGCTGGAACAAATCCGAATAATTGAATACGCATTCAACGAGGATATGACGCCAGTTGGGCCTGTTCGAAGCCCTCTGCCAGGGCTTGAGATCAGATTATGAGGTTATGTGTCACTACTTGTTCTCCGATACTGGCCTTTATTGCCCTCGGTGCACTCGCCGATACGCCTGAGATTCAGATTGCACTCACTAATGACGACGGCTGGCAGGCAGACGGCATCCAGATCCTATACCGCTCGCTTGAAAAGAGCGGTCATGACGTCACCCTTGTCGCGCCTGCAGATCAGCAAAGCGGCAGCAGTGCTGCCATCAATATGGGCCAGCTGCGGGTCATTCGCGAGGCCGAATCACAGTTTTCAGTACACGCCTGCAATGATGACGTTTGCACGTCCACGTCCGGCGCCGAACCCGCGACGTCTGCGCTGGTCGGGATTGACCTGACTAGGCGCAAGAATGGAGGGGTCGGGCCGGATATCCTGATCTCTGGCACCAACGAGGGAGCCAATCTCGGATCGGCAACACAGCTCTCTGGCACCGTTGGTGCAGCTGTCGCCGCATCATCGCGGACTTTGAACGGCGCCGTGCCCGCAATCGCCGTGAGTACAGATGTTCCGGATGCATGTAGGGAGAAACCGGCGTGTGCAAAAGCGCACTACGATCGTGTCGGCAGGTTCGTTGCGAATCTCCTCGAACACCTTGCGGCAAAGGCCGACCACGAAGGCCGCACGCGTATCCTGCCTGAAGGGTTGGTCCTTAATGTGAACTACCCGCCGGTCGAGGCCCGGGGGATCCGGGTGGTCGCGCAGGACCGGGCGATAAACTACAACGGTGCAACAATTCGATTGGAATTCAGCTGCGAATACTGTGTGGACCTCGAGATTGGCGATACGGCCGAGGCGGCCCTGTCCGGCTTTAGCAAGGATGATGTCGAATTAGCGACTAATAGTGAACTGACAAGCTTCGCCGACGGCTATGTAACGATCGTGCCAATGCACATCGACTATACGGCCGACAATTACGAACAGTACGCCGATCTTTTTTCGGGCATCAAATTAAAGAATCAATGAGTGTATGTACTGAATACTGGTTTCTCGCCAGCTAAGACACTCGAAAAATCTTCATAAAACGAGGTTTTCGCATCACGTTGCTCATTCCGCCTGCCGGGCGAGCAGTGGCTCTTCGTATTCTGCCGCACTAGGTATTGTTAACAACATCACACCAAGCCCGATGAGGGCCAGTGACAGGAATGGCTCGAACGGCCAGAAGGGAAGCCACAATTCGAAATTCGCCGACCATGCCGGTCCAGTCAGAAAGGCGGTAACGGTCTTCTGCCAACCAGCACCGGTCGCCGCAACGATGAGCGCGAAACCGATCGTTGCACTGCCGACAATCCTGCTGAAGAGCGGCGTCGGACTGGCGGACTTCATCCAGCGCTTCTTTCCCCAGGCCGCGATCCGCAATGCAAATGCCGTGAACCCGGCCCAATAGAACACATAATCATGGAGTTGCGGCGTGCCGTAGTAGTGGGCCACAGCCCACCAGTAGGTACTGAACGGATAGGCCCACAGGAAATAGAGTGCTGTCTTGTGTAACACCTTCCACTGTTGTGACGACAGGAGCCGGCTGCCGAACCGAAAAGACGTCACGACCATGGCTGCGAGAAACAGATAGCCCGTACTGCCTTCCAGTTCGTCACGCAGGTAGAAGACGTTCTCGAAATAGTGGTCGCGATGAATGTTCGACATCATCGCAATGAAAGTACCCTGCCAAGCCATCGCCACGGCAAAACAAAGGCCGATGTACTTGCGATTTCTGAGTAGCCAGACCGGAACGGGCCCGGGAAACAGGATCTGCAGAGATGAGATCGCGACGACGAGGAAAATGATAGGTGCTGCAAAGCGCACTGAAAACCCGATCATGTCCGACACACCGGCCGCTGCGGACAGATCGACTCGGGACATCTCAACGATAATCACGGCGCACATCGGCAGTGTGATCAGCCAGAACAACCTCCAGCCGTTAACAACTTTATGTTTAAGAACGCCCTGCAACGTGCTACTCATATATCCACCTAGTCATCGGCCCCTGTATCAACTATACCCATTATAGTGTCCCCGTTGCCGCCTGCCGTCCATTCGCCCGATAGGGCGAGAAGAGGGACCGGCACCAAATGATACGATCAGATAATGCAAAACACAGTTAAAAACAGGATTGCAAGGGCGTTGCAAATTGGCATTACTTTCCTGCCCTGGCTGGTTGCCAGTTATTCCTTCTGGTGGCTGGACTCCAGTGGCACATGGACCGTCGATACACCACATCGTGGCAAGCTGTCCGTCGCAATCCTTGGCACCGGCATGTTGCTTTCGTTCCTGGTTCACTCGTATTTCACGAGACGCGCCAACAAATAAGCTACTGGATCGAATTCAACTATGAGCGCGCAGGATTCTGCGGATCGCTTCGCCGACGATGACATCCTCGCCATCGGCCATGACTGTTGCCGACAGGTGAATCCTGCCTCCAGAAAACGCAAATAGTCTGATTTCGATTGAGGGGTCGTTGTCCCGAAGAGCCTGGACGAAATCTTCGCGTGTCAGATCGATCTCATTCGTGTCCCAGTTTATGTCGAGATACATTTCCCTGGCATGACTGCCAGAAACGAAAGTACTGGCTTCCACACCGGGCAGGTCATGAATCGCCTCGATGATGCGGTCGAAACGTCCCTGCTTGAAGGTCAGATCGTCCGCCTCACTAATGCCCAGACTGGTTTGGAGCGCAACCAGCATGCCAATATATTCTTCAATAGACACCTTCATGCCGCGACCGATCGACAAGTCGTTTGGCGCGCCGTGGCGCCGGGCGAAAGAAACGAGGTCTCGTCTTCCGATCAAAAGCCCGGCACTGTATGGCCCTCGTAATCCCTTGCCACCCGAATAGCAAATCAGGTCAAAACCGGCTTGCGCACCTTCGACGACATTAGTCCCGGGTGGAGTCGTCGTCGCTGCATCGCAAAATGTCGGAATTCCGAGTTCTGCCGCAATCTCCCGGTATCGCGCCGCCGGAATGTCATCTCCACGCTGCGTGGGCAGGAGGAAGAACATCATCGCTGTCCTGTCGCCTGCTGCGCGATGAACATCCTCTTCGGTTTGCACCTCTACCAGCCTGGCGCCCGGCACGATCAATGCCCTGTCATACGTATTGCGGTGCTTTTTCTGGATGATGACTTCATTCCGGATACCAGTTGTATCCGGTAGCTGCCTCATCCTGGCCTCGTCACCCCGCGTCATGCACGCGGCAGTCCCGAGGACGATGGACGCAGTCGCGCCGGAGGTGACCATCGCTGCTTCACTTCCAACCAGTTCGGCGATTCTTACACCCACGGCATCGTGTAACTCGCGAACCCGGACCTTCTGGGTCGCCGCAAAACGCATGGCCTGCACGACCTCCGGGCGCATGCGTGCCCCACCATACGTGGAGTACGCACCCGCGGCATTAATAAAAGGCTTGAGGCCAAGCTCTGCAAAGTAGTCCCGACCGACCGCCTCGGGTATGGCGGCATTCACGAACTGTGTAGACGCGCCAATGAGGCTCGTTGGGACCGCACCGGCCATACCCTTCAGCACAGAGCGCCGACCGGTCATGCGTCCCCGCTTCCCAACAGGATTTCGCGGACACGACGCGTCACAATTTCTGCTTCACCCGGCTTTAGCATCGTCGCCGTGAGATGCAACTGTCCGTCGGAAAGAAACAGGGCACGAACCTCGACGGAGGGTTTCCCGTCACGAAGCGCCTGCTTCACGTCCGCAACGGCGATCGGATATCGCGACGAATCCCAGCGGACTTCGACATACGGCTCTCGGGCCTCGACACCGGGTGTCCGGATTTCGGTGATTACACCCTCAAGGGATGACAGGCTGGCGTCCATCTGTTCGATGAGCTCGAGCTGACGCTCGAAATCTGCCGCCTCGTCGAACTGGAGACTCTTTTCCACGGCGACCATCATGCCGAGGTACTCTTCGGGGGCAACCTTCATACTGCGACCATAAGCACGATGGTTCGGCGCGCCATTCGCTCGTGCATGCCGAACCAGATCTTCCCGACCGAGCAGGAGGCCGGCACTGTACGGTCCCCGCAGACCTTTGCCTCCTGAGTAGCAAACTAGGTCGAATCCCATCTCGACAGTACGCCGGATGTTCGACACGGGCGGGACCGTCGTCGCCGCATCGCAAAAGATCGGAACACTGAATTCCTTTGCTAGCCTGATGTATACCTCGACTGTCAGGGCCAGATTCGAGGGCCGGTTCTGCAGGTAGAACATCATTGCCGTTCGTTCATTGACGGCCGCTCGGATGTCAGCTTCCGTCTCTACCTCGACCAGCACGGCACCGGGCGCGCGAATCGAGCGATCGTACAGGTAGCGCTGCGACTTAAGGATCAACACTTCATTGGGCATTCCCGTGGTATCCGGAATACGCTCCTGCCGCTCCCTGTTTCCACCTGTCATGCAGGCCGCCGTGCCAAGAATGATCGCCCCGGTTGCACCCGAGGTCACCATGGCTGCGTTAGCGCCGAGTAATGCCGCAATTCGACGGCCGACAGCGTCCTGCAAATCAGACATCCGGATCTTGTTCCGGATCGCGTAGTCCATCGCGTCAATAACTTCCGGCCACATAACCGCGCCCCCCAGGGACGAGTATGGCCCGATGGCATTGATGAACGATTTGACGCCGAGATCCGAAAAATCATTACTGACCGCGAGAGGCGTCTCGTCATCTGCCAACGCGGCAGACGGGTGGACGAGACCAGCCACCGGCGCTGCTGCACCCAAGGTGGACAGAAACTGACGCCGATTCGTCTTCACTGGATAACGCTGTCAGTGCCCTTGGACGTCGTGACTCGGCGAGAAATCTTCCCCGGCAACATGCGATTTAAAGACATAGGCCGATCCATCCGACAGCAATGCGATCGTATTGAAATCCTGCGGTCGCGAGTGCTCCATGCCAGGGGACCCCAGCGGCATGCCCGGCACGGCGAGGCCGGTCACGTATCCGGGTTTTTCTTCAAGTAACCGCAAAATATCGTTTGCCGGCACATGTCCCTCAACAAAATACCCATCGATGACCGCAGTGTGACATGACATCAATGGGCCGGGAATGCCTTGATCAGCCTTGAACTGGAGAATGTTCTGATCTTCAGAGGATTCAACCGTAAACCCGAATAACCTCAGGTGGTCGGCCCATATATCACAACAGCCACAACCGGGATTCTTGTGCATGACGACGTGCATCGGCTCGAGCGCATCATCGTCGGCTGTGTCATCTGACCACGCAATCGGCGTGATCAACAGAAAGGCCAGCAAGGGGAACAATCTTCGCATTGATTGGGTCCGTTCAGACGAGTGAGTCACAGATTATAAGAGATTACCTGTGAAATCGGTGAAATCGCATCGTCTGCACCCACTCATAATCGCGCGGGTTAGACGTAGTCTTTATATTTGTCGAGGTGGCGCACTGGCTTCGACAACGCATCACGGCGAAACGGATCACCCAGTTCCTGGGTGCACATCACCTCCACAATCGTGGTCTTGCCGTCTTTCATTTGCACATCGACGGCATCGCTCAGCGCCGGCCCGACATCATCAAGGCTGTCGACCGTCACGCCATCCGCCCCCATTGCCCTGGCAATTCCGGCAAAGCTCCGGTTGTCGAGTTCACCGGCGACGAAGCGCCGGTCATAGAAATCGACCTGGTTCTTCTTTTCGGCACCCCATTGACCGTTGTTGAACACCACGGCCGTCACCGGGATATTCTCCCGCACACAGGTCATCGTCTCGCCCATGCTCATACCCCAGGCGCCATCCCCTGCATAAGAGATAGCCGGCCGATCCGGTGCTGCGACCTTTGCGCCAATGATCGTCGGGAACGCATAACCACAATTTCCAAAACTCATAGCTGCAAAGAAACTGCGCGGTGTTTCAAATCGCAGGTAACTGTTAGCGACTGAGTTGATATTGCCGATATCGGTCGACACCATCACATTGTCTGGCATAGCTTTTTCCAGCTCACGCAGTACCTGTCTTGGGTGTAATTCGTCGCCTCCCGCGCGCTTGATGGCCTCCAGGCTGAAGTCGTCTTTCTCATGAATCCACTCGTCGAGTTCCTTCTCCCAAGCCGCCTTCTCAATGGCGATATCCGCCGCGCGCTGCTCCTTGCTCGCATCACAAGCGAGCATCTTGCCGTCAAGGCGCTGCAACAAGTCACTTGCTGCTGCCCCGGCGTCGCCACAAATTCCAACCGATATTTTCTTGACGAGCCCCAGCATCTTGTGATCGGCATCGATCTGTATGATCTTCGCGTCCTGCGGCCAGTAATCCATCCCATGTTGGGGCAAGGTACCAAATGGCCCGAGCCGGGTACCGAGGGCCAGTACCACGTCAGCCCGCGAAATCAACTTCATCCCGGCCTTGGAGCCCTGGTAACCGAGGGGTCCGCACCACAGGGGGTGGCTGGCGGGGAATGAATCATTGTGCAGGTAGCTGTTGACGACGGGCGCTCCCAAACGCTCCGCGAGCGTTATGCATTCCGCGACGGCATTGGCATTGACGATCCCGCCGCCCGATACGATAACCGGAAACTCGGCCTGGCTCAGTAGTTCTGCCGCCTGGCTGAGCGTTTTCTCTCCACCCGGACCACGATCCAGGTGTGCCGGTTGCGGGATCTCCACATCTAGATCACCGTAAAAGAGATCTCGCGGAATGTTGAGCTGGGTCGGCCCCATTTCGGAAAGCGCCCGGTCGAAACAACGGCCCGTGAACTCGGCCATTCGGTTCGGGTTATTCAGGTGCACCTGGTACTTTGTGAACTCCTGGAACATCGGCAGCTGATTGCACTCCTGGAATCCACCCAGTCCGACGCCCATCGTTCCGGTTTCGGGCGTGACGATGACCACGGGCGAATGTGCCCAGAAAGCAGCCGCAATGCCAGTGACACAATTACTGATGCCGGGCCCGTTCTGGCCGGTGCACACGCCCTGGCGTCCGCTGACTCGAGAATAACCGTCTGCCATGTGAGCGGCACCCTGCTCATGGACCACCGGTATGAAGCGGATACCGGCTGGTTCGAATATATCCATAGCATCCATGAAGGCTGAGCCCATGATGCCGAAGATCTCCGTAACACCATGGACGGCCATGGTCTCAACAAAAGCTTCACTAGCGGTCATTCGGGGCATGTTTCTAATACCTGTCGATTAGCTAATTCACTAAGGATAGTGACCCGGTGAAACGGAAACCAGTGGTAGTTCCCATGAACATGATTTCACACGGCATACGGGTGATGGGTGGCTTTGCACCGATCTCAACGCCCGATGGACTCGTTTGCACGTTTGATGAGCGTCTCCGTTATCGATCGGCGATCGGTATGACGGTACGTGGCTCCGGACCGATGTACTCAGCGTTCGGCCGGATGATGCGATTGTCCACGCGCTGCTCGAACACGTGCGCTGACCAGCCCGTCGTTCGCGACATGACGAAGATAGGCGTGAACAGCTTCGTCGGTATACCCAAGAAGTGATAGGCCGATGCGTGGAAGAAGTCGGCATTACAAAATAGCCTCTTCTCCCGCCACATCACTTCTTCGCAGCGGACCGACACCGGGTACAGCACCGTATCGCCGACTTCAGCAGCAAGCTTCTCGGCCCAGGTCTTGATGATGGCATTGCGTGGATCGGACTCCGTATACACCGCGTGACCGAAGCCCATGATTGTCTCCTTACGCCCGAGCATGCCGAGGATCGCGTCTTCAGCCTCGCCGGGTGACGACCACTGCTCAATCATATCCATGGCTGCTTCATTGGCGCCACCGTGCAACGGACCGCGCAACGCACCGATCGCCCCGATGATACAGCTGTGATAATCCGACAGCGTCGAGGCGCACACGCGTGCCGTGAACGTCGACGCGTTGAACTCATGCTCGGCGTACAGGATTAGCGACACATTCATCACCTGTGCGTGCAGGTCTGACGGCGAGCTATCATGCAACAGGTGCAGGAAATGGGCGCCGAGCGACTCTTCTCCCGTGTTCATATCAACGCGCACATCGTCGTGGCTGTAGCGATACCAGTAAGCGATCATGCCCGGCAGCGTCGCGAGCAGCCGATCCGCCATTTTCTTCTGTTTGGAAAAATCCTGCTCGGTCTCAAGGTTGCCGAGAACAGACGTCCCGGTTCGCATGACATCCATCGGGTGCGCACTCGCCGGGATACGCTCGAGTACTTCCTTGAGCACGTCGGGAAGATTGCGCAGCGAATTGAGATTCGCCTTATACGCGTCAAGTTGCACACGTGTCGGCAACTCGCCATTGAAGAGCAGGTAGGCAACCTCCTCGAACTCGCAATGTTCGACAAGGTCGCCCACTTCGTAACCGTAATAGGTCAGGCCGGAATGTCCCGCCGACACGGTGCAAATAGCCGATACGCCGGCAACCTGTCCTCTTAGGCCGACGCCCGTTTTCTTGTCAGCCAATATCATCTCCTGGTGTTTTGTTGCCGAATAGTTCGTCCAGCTTTTGTTCGTATGCGTGATAGTCAAGGAACTCGTAGAGTTCGTCGCGGGTCTGCATCGACGGAATCACGTCTGTCTGGGTGCCCTGCTCACGTATCGTGCGGTATACCTTCAGGGCCGCTTGGTTCATCGCACGAAATGCAGACAGCGGATAGAGAGCCATGCTTATGCCAACGCTCGCCAGCTCGTCCGTCGTGTACATCGGCGTCATGCCGAACTCGGTCAGATTTGCCAGCACGGGCACATCAACGGCCCCGGTGACGTGGGCATAGTGGTTGATGTCAGTCATGGCCTCGGCAAAAATGGCGTCCGCTCCGGCCGCCTCGTACACCCTGATCCGTTCAAGCATCGGCTCCATGCCTTCGACGGCCAATGCATCGGTGCGCGCCATCACGACAAAATCCGGGTCAGGCTTGGCGTCGACCGCTGCCTTGATGCGATCCGCCATTTCACCGGTCGACACTATGTTCTTGTTCGGCCGGTGACCGCAGCGCTTCTGCCCAACCTGATCCTCAATATGCACGGCAGCAACGCCCGCGTTGCACATCGCCTTCACCGTACGCGCAATGTTAAATGCGCCACCCCAACCCGTATCTATATCGACGAGCAGCGGTAGCTTGCACGCACTCGTGATCCGTGACGCATCTTCGAGAACGTTGTCGAGTGTCGTCATACCGAGGTCTGGCAACCCATAAGACGCGTTTGCGACGCCGGCACCCGAGAGATAGATTGCTTCGTAGCCAACGTGCTCTGCAATGAGCGCCGTGTAGGCGTTGATCGCGCCAACGATCTGGACAGGATGCTCCTTCTGCAACGCCTGTCGAAATCGGTATCCGGGTGTATCATTCATATTCATTCGTCCGGATCAGTCGAATAAGGCCGGCATCT
>CAZWEW010000025.1:0-16870 GCA_964633055.1 uncultured Woeseia sp.
CCATCCCGGCGAGGCAACCACCTCGACCCTGCGTGCCACCGACGAAGGCATCACGGCAGAAGCGATCCGGATCGTCCACCTCCGCACCCGCCTCGAGGACTACGAGCAGATCGGATTCGAGTTCCCCGTCGGCGACACCGCCGAGATGGTCGAAGCGTTCGTCGGGATCGTGAACGAAGAGTGCGGCGGCGTGTACGGCCGACGACTCGACCTCCGCCTGGTCGAGGTCACGGCGCTCGGTGGTGGCGGCGTCGATATCGACACCCTCCGCCGTGCCGCCTGCCTGGAAGCGACCGACGACCTCGGTGCCGTCCTCGTCCTGGACCTGACCGGACTCCAGGGCTCGGCGCCGCTGTGCCTCGCCGACACCGGGAAGACGCCCCTGATCACGACCGAGCCCCGGTCCTCCGATGACCTCCGAACGGCTCGTGGTCGCCTGCTGGCGACCGCAGTCGCCAGCGACACCCAACTGGAGTTGGCAGCACGCTCCGCCGAGGCACGATCGTTGCTCACGGGAGCCACGATCGCCGTCGTCGTGTCGGACACTCCCGGCCAGTCCGAGGCCGTTTCCGACGGCCTCCTCGAGACCATGGAAGACCTCGGCTACGACATCGCTCGGCACGTCGATTCCACCGTACATAAGTTTGACGAGTGGGGTCTGCCAATGATGCGCGATCCGGAAACTGGTCGTTACCAGCGCGAAGGAAAGTGGCAAATCATGATCCACGGCGAGAGCTATAAGCCCATCGTCGCGGAGGCGGCACGCAAGGCGGCGACCGAGGTTTACAACCGGATCATGGTGACGCACCTGTTGATGGACAAGAAGAAGGAAAACCGTGTCGCGGGCGCCGTCGGCTTCAATGTTCGTACAGGTGATTTCTTCGTCTTCCGTGCGAAAGCCGTCATTGTTGCAGCGGGCGGTGCATCGCACATCTATAAGCCGCGCGCGGTCGGCGAAGGCATGGGCCGCACCTGGTATGCACCCTGGAGCAGCGCAAGCGCCTATGCTTTGCCAATTGATGTCGGGGCGAAGATGATGCAGATGGAAAACCGCATCGTCCTACCCCGGTTCAAGGACGGCTATGGCCCGGTTGGCGCGTACTTTCTCCATCTCAAAACGTATACTGAAAACGCCTACGGCGAAGAGTATGAATCCAAGTGGTACGACGACACGAAAAAACTGGTCGGCGACTACATCGACATGCACCCGGTACCGACCTGTCTTCGCAATCACGCGTTACTCAAGGAAGTCGCCGCGGGTCGTGGTCCGATTCGCATGGTCACCAAGGAAGCCTTCCAGGATCCGCACAATGAGACCGTTGGCTGGGAAAACTTTCTCGGTATGACAATTGGACAGGCGGTGGTCTGGGCGTCGCAGAATATTGACCCGAAACATACGAACCCCGAGCTGACTACATCCGAACCCTATGTTATGGGTTCGCACGCAACTTGCTCCGGTGCTTGGGCGAGCGGCCCGGAGGATTTGGCACCGGATGATTACCAGTGGGGCTACAATCGTATGATGACGGTCGACGGACTGTTCGGGGCAGGCGATACGTTAGGCGGTGCGGCTCACAAGTTTTCGTCGGGTTCCTACACGGAAGGTCGCATCGCTGCGAAGGCAGCGGTCAAGTACATCAAGGACATGGGCAAGGACCAGCCGCAGGTGAGGGAGGAGGAATACGAAAACCTCAAAGAGGTTGTGTTCAAGCCACTCGAAAACTATGAAGTCGGTCGCAACGAAATCGTCGCGGGCACAGTGTCGCCGAGTTACATCCTGCCGATGCAGGGTTTGCAGAGACTCGAGAAGATCATGGATGAATACGTTGGTGGTATCAGCACGAACTACATGACGAACGAACCGTTGCTCAATCGTGGCCTTGAGCTTTTGGAGATGCTCAAGGAAGACATGGACCACATCGGTGCAGAGGATCTTCACCAGTTGCAGCGAGCGTGGGAGCTACACCACCGCGTACGGGCATCAGAATCGGTGACCCATCACACCCTGTTCCGGACCGAGACACGCTGGCCGGGTTACTACTATCGCGGCGATCACATGAAGCTGGACGATGACAACTGGCACTGCTTCACGTTGTCGGAGCGAGACCGCGATACGGGTGAGTGGAGCCTTGAGAAGGCGCCCGTCCACCACATCATCGACTAGCGACGTGAGCAGCCGGATTCATGTTGATCGCGCAGATTAGCGATACACACATTCTGGCTCGAGACTCCGCTCATCCGTCGCGGGAGAGGCGTGAGAACTGTCTGCGGCAATGTATCGCCGATATCAATCAGCAAGAACCGGACGCTGTCATCTTTACCGGCGATACCGTGCAGCATGGCCGGCCCGATGAATATGCTGTGCTGCGAGAGCTGCTGTCACCGCTCGAGCCTCCCCTTTATGTCGTTCCAGGCAACCGCGATGATTCGGCCAACCTGCGGACCGCTTTTGGTGACAATCGGTATGTGGCAGGCGCGGGAGCCTTCATTCAGTATGTGGTCGAAGCACCTTCTGTAAACCTAGTTGCGCTCGATTCGACACTGCCCGGCGAACGCAAAGGGGTTTTCTGCGAGCGACGACAGGAATGGCTCGACAACGCACTTAGTCAGCGGCCCGGAAAACCGGCCTGTCTGTTCATGCACCATCCACCCTTTGACGTTGACGATCATTACGTTGGCGGATACCGGCACGCGGAGGATGCTGCGGCCCTAGAGACTGTCGTTAGCCGTCACCCGCAGGTCAGGGCACTCATATGTGGTCACGTGCATTGGCCGGTCGAGCGGGAGTGGGCGGGCATAGAGGCCCGGATCATGCCAAGCGTTGCCGTTGATCTCCGACACGGCATCGACGAGAACACGGCGCAGGGGCGGCCAGTTTATCTGCAACACCAGTTTACGAATAACTCAGGTCTGCAAAGCAATACAAGATGGATTGCCGACTAGCCGCATATTTCAATAGCCGAGCGATTGAACAAAAATCCGGACAGAAGCCTGTTTTCGGCAGAGACTTGTTTGCCAAGCATCACTTTAGATTACTTTCTCCGACACATTTCGCAGACGTTTGATCCCGAGTCCTATAGCCCGGGTGCCGCTTTGACCTCCAAGGGTATGCGCGTGCCGTAGTCGGTGATGCCTGACAATCGACTGAAGTAGTCATAGGCCAGGCGAGAAACTTCCTCGATCACGGCGCCTCCGTTGCCGCCGCAGTTCGACATGACGACGATCACGTAGGGCCGATCGGATACATCAACGATGCCCCACACGGTGCTGACACCCGTGATTCCGCCGGGTTTGAAGGCAATAGGAACGTCCTCCGGCACGGGTGTGCGAATCGGCCCGCTCTTGTACAGTTCGAGAATCTCCCGCACGCGTGCGCAATGCGTTTTGCTCATCGGCAGCTCGCAGGACGCGATCTTTTCCATGATGGTCGCCGCATCGCGCGGCGTCGATAGGTTCTCGTTGCCGATCGCGGACTGGTCGGGACGAATCATCTTTCGCTGCAATAGTGTCTGCCCGGCACCAAGCGACGCTGTCAGCTCATTGATCGCATCTATACCCAGTTCGTCGATCAGTACATTGGTTCCCGTATTGTCGGAGTAAAGGATCATGTAGATTGAGTAATCCTCGAGCGACAGGGATGATCCGCCATCGGTCAGGTATCGCAGCACGCCGCTGCCGAGCGTCCTCACCGCGTCTGTCATCTCGACGCGCTTTGCAAGCAGCTCCGGTTCGGATTCCGCACGTCGAAACAGCTCGAGCAGAATCGGGATCTTGATGGCACTCGCCTGAGGAAAATGCAGGTTGTCCCGGATCGCCCAGCGATCGCCGCTGGTTAGGTCAACTATGTGCAGGCCGGCCACACCTTCATAGTGGTCTACCACAGAGGCGAGATCCGACTGAAACTTGTCGCGGATGATCTCGCGGTGCGCCTCCTGCGACTGAGCCGGTGAGCACAGCATCAGGGCTGCGAGCACAAACGCACATGAACGGGTCGACATGTCAGTTCACGGTGACGCGATCCGGTCTGGCCGGTCCGCGTATCCAGACGCCGGGTCTCTCCCCGGTGAGTGCTCCGGACCGGATGACGAATTCTCCGTTGATGAGTACATGTTCGATGCCCGTCGGGTAGCGATGGGGATCCGTGTAGGTCGCCTGGTCCTGGATCGTGTCGGCATCGAAAACCACGATGTCAGCGAATGCCCCTTCTGTGATCCTGCCCCGTTCTGTCTGGCTATACTGGTCCGCTGGCATGGACGTCATCTTCCGGATCGCGTCTTCGAGCGTAATGACGCCGAGTTCGCGGACGTAGCGCGCCAGTACTCGCGGGAACGCGCCGTAACTTCGTGGATGCGGGAAGCCGTCGCCATAACTGACGGGGTCCCCGTCTGTTTCGATCATCGCCAGCGGGTGCTGCATGATGCGGATGACGTCCTGTTCGTTCATTGCGTGGAAGATTGCTGAAAAACCGCCTTTAAGCTGCAGCTCGATCAGGAGATCGATGCCGCTTTCGACATTGTTTGGTAGGCCACGATCAGCCGCCATGTCGGCAACCGTTTTGCCGTTGTACGACTCGTCGGACCGCAAAACGCGTATCTGCAAGCGCGACAGGTCACCGCCCGTCCGTTCATTCATGAAGATCTCGCGCATCTCGTCCCTGATTTGCGGCAGCTGTTCGGGATCGGTGACGCGCTTCTCAAACTCGCCGGGCCCACCCGCGAGCACCCACGGAGGGAACAGAACGACTGATGTCGTGCTGGAAGCCGTGTAGGGATACAGGTCGTGCATGATGTCGACGCCGCGATCGCGCGCGTCGTCGATCAGTGCGAGACTCTGCTCCGACCAACCCCACTGGGGCACACCTACTGCCTTGTGGTGATTGATGTGTGCAGGAATGTTCGCTTCCTCGGCAATACGGATCGTTTCATTAACGGAATCGAGCAATCCCGTCGCTTCGTTGCGCATATGGGTGACATAGATTCCACCGTAGGCTGACGCGACTTTCGCCAGTTCGATGACTTCCTCCGTCTCTGCAAAATTTGCCGGGACGTACAGGAGGCCTGTCGAAAGGCCAAGCGCGCCCTGTTTCATCGATTCCTCGACGTAGTCCCGCATCGCCTGCAATTCGTCGTGATCGGGTGCTCGATTCTCGAGTCCGAGGACTTGCTTTCGGGTCCAGGTGTGCCCGGCGAAGAAACCGACGTTGGGCGCGACATCCAATGACGATGCGTATTCGTCGAGTGGCCAGGGCTGGTTGCCGCTATGCAGGCCGGCGATCAGAGTCGTAATTCCCTGGCGCGTGAAGTTCTCGGCGAGAGGATGCTCGTGGATCGTCGTTTGCACGTGTGCATGGTTGTCGATGAATCCCGGTGAGACAATCAATCCACTTGCATCGACACTGATGTGCGCGCCGGATTCGTCGAATGTGGATTCCGAGATGGCAACGATCCGATTGCCCTTAATGCCAATGCTCGCTCGGTAGCGTGGATTTCCGAGTCCGTCGACGACCGTGCCGTTATTAAGAACGACGTCGAACGGCAGTGCGTTGTCAACCGGATCATCGGGCGATAGCGGCGCATCCTGGCACCCCGCCGCAAGACAGAGAACAAATAATGCAGTGAGTTTTTTCATTGGGGCCTCCAGGGGCAGCGAATGTTTGCAGGCTGCGCGGTCGGCGCAGTTCAGTCGCTCGTTTGAACGGGTAATCCGTGCCGTGATCCTCGATCATAGCCCGGGCGCATGCAAGTCGTTCTCGAGAATGTCCGTCAAAATGTGGGCCAGATCAACATCTTCCGGGCGATGCAATGAGGCAATTTCGTATCGCTCCTTCCGGGTTACAATGGCAGTACATGGCAGGCTAATGATGAGGAAACCAGATGAGGATCGTTTTTGTGTTGGTCGGGTCGTTTTTTTTGGCCGCCTGTGTGCCGGATCCTGCAGTGGTCGAAAACCGGGCCGAAACAGACAAGCTACGCTTCGTGGTCATGACGTTCGCGCACGAGACCTGCACCTTTTGCCCCGGTGGTGACAGCGATATCGAACGCTGGACGCGTTTGCGTGCACCTTATGTCGGCGACGAGGTTTTCGAGGCCGGTTCCTACATACCGGGCTTCGTGCGGGCGATCGATGAATATGACGATGTCGAACTCGTCGGGCTCGAGTCGCCGGCCGGGGTGTACGGTAGTTCGTCGGCTGCTTGGACGACGGAAGCTGCGTTCGAGCACTTCCTGGCGGTCATGCTTGAGGATCTCCGCGAAGCTATGCCAATCGACGGGGTCTATCTCGCGTTGCATGGCGCAATGGCTGTCCGCAACGTTCCGCGACCCGAGGCGGAGATTGCAAGACGATTTCGGGAGGTTGTCGGGCCGGACGTGCCAATTGTCGGCTCATTCGATCTACATGCCAACGAGGACGAGGAGTTTCTTCGCTGGGCGGACATGGCTTTCATCACCAAGCGCTATCCGCATTATGATTCTTACCTGCAGGGTGAGCGCTCTGCGCGGGCGCTCGTGCGTATAGCGAAGGGCCTCTATACGCCGACAACAGCAACCCGAAAGCCCGGGGTCATTACGCCGACGGTACTGCAATGGACTGGACATTCGCCGTCCATGGATATCATGGAACGAGCGAGGCGCTGGGAGTCACGTGAACGCGATGTCTACATCAGTGTCGCCTACGGATTTCCCTGGGCGGACGTGCCGGATGTTGGCGCCACCGTCCATGTCATGACGAACGGTGACCAGATTCTCGCCGATCGAATCGCCGACGACATGTCCGACTTTATTTGGCGAGTGCGCGAAGGACTGTTCGGCGACATTCCAGCGCGGCCTGAGGTCGCGACGAATCGGGCAGTGACGGCATTTGTGGAGGGACAGACGCCCATCGTGCTTGCCGATTACAGCGATCGTAGCGGTGATTCCACGTTTACGTTGCAGCAGGTCGTTGAAAAGCCTATGAGCGGCGTGCTGGTTGCTACGATACGTGACGAGAACGTCATTGAGGCACTGGTGGCATCCAATGCTCAGTCCGGAGATCTGTTCAGCATGGAAGTGGGTGGTTTCGCCGCGCCGTCGAGCGGCGATCCCGTGAAGGTCGACGGCACGCTCACCTACTTCGGACCGGCATTCCGGTATCCGCAGGTGGCCGTCGTCGATTTTGGTGATCGCAACACGGTTATCATCACGCCGGCACTGAAGCAGGTGATCTGGCTCGAAGAGATCGAGTTCGGCCCGCTGGATCCGAACGACTATGACGTGTTCGTATTGAAATCCCGAGTTCACTTCCGCCGCGGTTTCGACGAGTCTGGATATGCGAAAACGATTATTCTCGTTGATGCGCCCGGTCCATTCGTTGGCACGAATGCGCTGGAAGCGTTGCCTTACGAAAATGTCACGTTAACGGATCACTACCCGTACGGAACGCCGCCGGGTAGAAATTAGGTTACCCGCGGCGCGTCGATAGCAGTCCCGTCATAGCCGCGTCGATGAGGTCGAGCGGCGCGCTCCACCGCAGCCGCCGGACCAACATAGAACGGACACCATGCTTTGTTTTTCTGTGCGCGAGCATGTCAAGATTCGCGAAGTCTCTTGCTCTGGATTTTGCTAGTGTGCCCAGCTCCCCGGGACCGACGACTTCATCAAAAAAACCGCCATCCAATGCGGCGTCGACATCGAAGTAGTGCGCAAGTGTTGCGGCTCGCTGGAAGGACGATGGTTTCAGGCGGTTTTCCAGAACTGCGATGGCCACCCGCGGCAGCGTCATGCCGATCGCGACTTCGTTGGCCGAAATCTTGAACTTGCCCTGTGTGCCGATCACATGATCTGCGGATAGCATCAAGAAAGCTCCCATCGCTAGGACGTGACCGTTGCAAGCAGCGACGACCGGGTAGGGGTAACGTAATACCCGTGTCGGCAATTTATAGCCGAGTCGAAGCATTCGCAGCGCTTGGATACCCCCTTTCTTCATGACCTTGAGGTCGAAGCCTGCGGAGAAAACATCATCACGGCCTGTCAAAACAACAACGGCCTTGTCATTCTCGGCTCGATCGAGCGCTGTATAGATGTCGGAAAGCACTTGTGGAGACAATGCGTTGCGTTTGCCGTCATCCATCTGAATCGTCGCGACACCGTTCTCCAGCTTGTAATGGACTGCAGTTATCGGTCTATCTCGGTATAAACGGCAATATGATTCTGGACGGGTATTCGTCACTTAGATGGATCGTCTGATGTGCGACTTTCATCTCGGTGGTCTTCGCGAACCTTGCGCCCGTGTTCAGGTTTCTTGCGAGCCTAGGGTAGTTGCTGCTCGTAATGTCCACCCGCAATCGGTCACCCGGAGACAGCAGATAGCTCGTGGCCCACAGGTCGATCGTGTACGGGTAGGTCTCGCCGGGCTCGATCAGCTTTTCCTTTTCGAAGCCTTCGCGATAACGTGCACGGATGACACCGTCGACGAGGTTGAAGGCTATGCCATCCGGCTTGACGACAATCAGCTTGGCCATGAAGTCTGTGTCACGTGCGTCTGTTGTCGCGTAGATCTCGGCCGAAATCGGGCCGGTAATCTCGGTGGCAGTTTCGAATGGCGCCGAGACAAAGCGCAGCACGTCTTCCCGATCGTCAAGTGGCGACTGGTCATAAGGCCCGCGAAGTGAGGGTTCCATGATGTTGCCGCCCAGCGTCGATACTGGGTCGGCGGGGTCGTAGGTGTAGTGCAATGCCCCTTCGCCGGTCGGAGCGTTCTCGGAGAACGAACCGTCCGTATGCAGGTACATCGCACGGTAGTCAGTCCTGGCGAGCGGCCATTCCTGTTCGTCACGCCACACGTTCTCACCCATGATGAACAAACGGATCGGCGCGCTGTCGGGGGCGGGACCGTCCTTCATCCAGTAGTCGAACCAGTCCACCAGCAGTGCTTCGACTTCGATAACCGCATCTTCGCCGAAGTCTATGTCCCCGGTCTGGCGCACGTTCCAGCCGTGCGGCCACGGTCCGATGACTAGCCGTTGTCCATTGCGTGCCGCGCGAGATGCAGCTTGCTCGGTCATCGTCTGGTAGCTGCCGATCGTGCTGCGCAGGAACACGTCGTACCAGCCGCCAAAGTTAAGCGCCGGTACCGACATCTCCGGTGCCCGGGCTTCGAGATTTAAGGGCTGCCAGTAATTGTCATACGAGGGATGCGCCAGCCAGTCCTGGAAGTGCTGGACATTGAAACCGACGCTTGCGGCGAGGTTCTCAATCGGCAGATGTCCGATGCCACCGATCCAGTCAACTGGAAACATTGTAATCGTGCGGCTGCCCACGAGGCCGATCCCCCAGCGCGCGCGCGATAGCAGGGAGAATGCACCACCCGGGTATGCGACATCGCGGTAGTAATTGCCTGGGCTCATGGCCGGTGCAATGGCGGTGAGCGCGGGGTTGCCGTTTACTGCTGCGAGCCACTGTACGGAACCGAGGTAGGATGTACCGAACATGCCAACCTGTTCGTCGGACCACGATTGATCGGAGATCCAAGTCAGTGTGTCATCGCCGTCGTTGATTTCGTCGAAATACGGATACCACTGTCCTTCTGAGTCGAACCGGCCTCGCGATTGCTGGAACACGAAGGCGTAGCCATTGGCGGTTGCAAATTTTGCATAGCGCTGCCGCGTTGCATCCGATCCGTTGCCATAAATGTCCCGCACGAGCAGTGTTGGGAACCTGCCCTCTTTCGACGGCAGGTAAACGTCCGTTGCCAGCCTGACGCCGTCCCGCATCGGCACCATCAGGTGGTACCAGACCTTGACACCCTCGGGAAATTCGCCGTCGTAGTTTGTAAAGCTTTGCGCGCTGGTGGTGCTGAATGGCATCAGGGCCAGTAAAAGGGCTGCAATGACTCGAATGTTCAAGGTATTCCTCCGCTGTTTACAGGCTGGTTTTGACGACAAAAGGTCGTCCTGCCAGTCTACGCCAGTCGACGTTGGACCAAACGTTCGTCTTTCGCTCGCCCGAGCTCAGTACCGTTACGTGAACGTCGATGTCCATAACTTCGGGCAGGCCAATATGAACGGGTTTTGCGTTCTGTGCATTGTAGCCACTGCCCGTATCCACGAGGCGCAGGCCGACGAGCTCGTCGGTGCCCGCTCGGTAGATGCGGACCTCCGAGCCAGCGCGCGTGTAATGTCCGTTTTCGTCGAGCACCAACACCTGGATCGATCGTCCTGCAACCGCCGGCTTTAGATCGTTGCGGAAAAGGTAGTGCGAGCCGGCAGGATCGTTCGATGCGAGCGCGAGGTCGAGATCGCCGTCCTGGTCAAAGTCCGCCCACTGCACACCGTGGTCGGTGTCGTTTGCCGCGATGACATCGGGTAACTGATTGCTGAATCGGTTGCCTTCGTTGATGAACAGATAGTCGGCCGTGCCGGGTTTACCGCTAACGTAGCCGACCATGTACAGGTCGGGGTAGCCGTCGTGTTGTACATCGCCCCAGACGCCCGTGACGATGTGGTCATAGACATCGATACCCATCTCGGGTGCGACGTCCGTGAATGTGCCATCGCCGTTATTTCGGAAGAGACTGTCGTTGCCGTATTCTGCGACGTAGAGATCGAGGTCTCCGTCGACGTCGTAATCGGTGACGGCGCAACCGACGCCCCCATCGGCAATCGGCCGCTGTGGCTGGTCGATGTTCAAATCAATCGCAACGTCGACGAACTGTCCGCCGTCATTGCGGAACATGCCGTCACGATCACCGTTCTGATTAGCTGTGAAGAGATCGAGGTCGCCGTCGGCGTCCATGTCGAACCAGCAGGCGCCAACGGTGCGTCTAGGTTCCGCAATATTGGCACTGAACGTCACGTCGGTGAACTGTCCATCATCGTTACGCAATAATCGATTGACGTCGGTGCGCAAGGCGACGTAAAGATCGACGTCGCCATCGGAATCGTAGTCAACAAACGAAACCTGCCTAGTTGATCCACTGATAGCAATGGATGCTTGGCCGGAATCGACGAAGCGGGCATCGCCATTATTTGTCTGGTTTAGGAACAAGCGGTTAGCCAGCCCTTCACGCCCTGAATAGCCGATATACAGGTCCAGGTCGCCATCATTGTCAACGTCGCCCCAGGCGACGGAGCGCGAATTGCCAGGGTCAATTTTCAGGCCGACTTCGGCGGCCACATCTTCAAAGTGCCCGGCATTGTTCCGGTACAGGCGCGCCGGTCTGTTGTTAAACAGCACGACTAGGTCGAGATCGCCATCGCGGTCATAGTCACCCCAGGCGTTTGACTGTCCAAATGGGTCGGCGAAAAGATCCGGCTGGACCGGCGTAAAGCGTATGTCGGCCATGGCCGGTAATGCCAAGAGGACGATGAACGAGACGCGAAATTTTCGTTGAAACATATGGGGGATACCATAACGCATTACACCCTGGATCGGGCTATTGGTCGCTTGCACGACTGTTTTCCCGATACACTGAGGTAAGGAACACGGCGCCGCAATCTCGACGGGGCCGATCGGGGGAAGCATGCGAACCAAGAAAACCCTGGCGATTCTGCCAGTTATCTTCTTTAGTCTGTCGGCAAACGCGCAGCGATATGACCTGCCCATCCTTGAGCACGTTTTCGACAACGGACTTCGCCTGCTGGTTATCGAGCGGCCAGACGACCACCGCGTCGTCAGCAAGATCTTCACCGATATGGGCGCGCTCCATGAAACCCCCGGCGAGTACGGCGCTGCGCATTTCCTTGAGCACCTGATGTTCAAGGGGACGCCCACGCTCGGTTCCCGGGACTGGGAGCGTGAAAAAGTCATTCATGACAGGATTCGCGAGGCCGAAGCTGCATTGATCGAGGAGCTCAATCGGGCGCGCAACGATATGCGTGAGCGCGGTGTATTTCACGACCATCAACACAGTGAAACCACACCGAGAGTCGAAGAATTAAGGACACTCATCGAATCGCTCAATGCCCAGGCACAGGAGCTTGCCGAAGAAGGGCCGATGAAACTCTGGTACCAAGCTTACGGCGGATCTCGTATCAGCGCGACGACAGAGCAGGAATACATGAAGTTTGATCTCGATCTGCCGGCCGACCGAGTCGAGTTGTTTCTCCGTGTCGAGGCGGACCGGATGGAAAACTCTGTCTTCCGTAATTTCGACGCCGAACGCATGATTTTGATCGAGCAGCGCTACGGCGATCTCAATCGTCCAGAGACCGAATTTCGTGAGGCGATGAATTCACTCGTTGGCAGGGTGTCGATGGTCTACGTTCCAGAGGGATACATGAACGACTTCGATCAGTACACCCGCCGCTACGAGCGGGCAATGCTCGAGACCTACTTTGTACCGAACAACACGACGTTGATATTTATTGGTGGAGTGACGCTCGAGGACCTGATCCCGAAAGTCGAAAAGTATTTCGGGTACATGCAGCGGGCACCGGAACCCAGGCGCTATCAAAGCAGGGAACCGCTGCCGTCCGGAGAAAAACGACTAAACTGGCGCAGCGACACGTTGAGCCCGCGTGTCGAGGTTCGCTACCAGATCCCGGGCGTCGGACACCCTGATCGACCCGCGTTCGACGTGCTTGGCGAAGCGTTCGAGGTTTACCTGCAGTCCGTGGCGAACAAAGCTGGTGTTGGTGGCAAGATCGATATCAACACTCGCGTCGTGCATACCTCCCGCTTCGGTGTGCCAGCGTCGATAAACGTTGAACTGGTCGTCTCTGATGCGGGACAACTAGAAGATGCGGAACGCGTATTGCTGGGAGGTATTGCACGACTCAGGGAAACGCCATTGCTGGCTGCGGATTTAGCGTTCGCAAAAAAGAAGCTACGGTCTGATTGGTATCGAACAGCGAATGATCCGAGCAATCTGGCGTTTGAGATCGGGCACTTCGAGGTCATGGATGGCTGGCGCGCGCTGGTGCCGTATCTCGAAGCGAGGGATGCGACGACCGCCGCCGACCTTCAGCGGCTGGCTGCCAGATACTTCATCACTAATAATCGCTCTATCGGGGTTGTCATGCCAGAGGAGACACCGTGAAAAAGCTGATTCTGCTCGCAGTCTTAATTAGCGTGCCGGTCCTGGCGCAGGACACCACTCACCCGCGTAACATGGGCCTGTCAGCCGATGACTACAGACGACCAGACCCGGTCGAGTTTCAGCTGGTGCTCGAAAACGGGTTAATTGCCTATGTTGCGGAGAGTGGCTATGTCCCGCTGGTCACCCTGTCTGCTTTCATCCGCGCCGGTCGTGTGAGTGACGAGAAGCAGGGTGCGGCGGAAGTTCTGGAAGATGCATTCAAAAATATCGGTCCGTCAGGGATGGGCCCTGATGCGTTCAGGCAGGCACTCTCGGCGATGACGGCGGAACTCACGGTTGCCATGCACGATGAGTGGACCGAGTTGTCACTCAACGTGCCAACTGAGGACCTGGACGAAGCACTGCCGTTGTTCGTCCGCCTCGTCCGAAATCCGGCGATCGTTGCTGAAAGTGTCGAGCGTGCGGCGCGTGGCGCTGCCTCCGAAGCAGTCGACCTTGGTGGAGAGTCCGGTGCAGTGCTTTACGAAGGATCGATGAATGCTGCGGTCGATCATTTTTACGACATCATCTACGACGGGCATCCGTTCGGTGATCGGCCGACGACCGAAGATTTTGAGGCTTTGACGGTTGCCGATGTCACTCGATTTTTCGAACGATACGTCGTGCCGGGCAATGTCACTCTGGCCGTGGCTGGTGACCTCGATGTCGATGATATCAACAATCGGCTTGCCAACCTGTTCAGTGACTGGTCGGGGAGCGACATCCCTGATGTGAAGCGGATGCCTGCTGTCGAACCCAACGCAGCGACGACGCATCACTTGGTATCGAATAAGTTGCAGAGCTGGCTGGTGGTCGGTAACGACCTGCCGCCGATTCCGATGGAAGAGCAGGCCGCGTTCGATGTCATGAACTACATCATCGGCGACTATCATATGAACACGCGCCTGATGCGGAACACGCGTTACAAGTATGGCTGGACCAATGACGCGAGCAGCTTCGCAGAAGATCGCTGGTACGGACCAGGCGGGTATACGTTCCGGTCGTACAGCCGTCCTGAAGTGGTTGAAGACATCTATGACAACATCATGGAACAGTTGATGCTGACACGCGACGAGCCTGTGTCAGACCAGGAGATGTTCGTCGCCAAGGGCGCGATCACGGCCGGGCATTTCCAGGTACGGTACCTCGACGGTTACGTGATGACGCGGAGTTTCGCGCTGGAGCGTCTGCGCTACGGAAACCACGAGCGCTCCGCGTCTTACGTCGAACGTGTCAATACCGTTACGAAAAAGGATGTTCAGGCATCCGCCCAGAAGTACATCCGGCCTGAGCATATGCAGGTCGTACTGTTAGGTGAGGAGGCTTTCGACATCGACTAGAGTGGATTACTCTGTCTCGCCCTCGTCGTTTTCCTTCCTGTTAGCGGCTTCTTCCTCGGCCGCGGTTCGGTCGAGGTATTCCTGCTGGTCGCCGTAGTAGTTGTCGACAGCATGTTCGGATGACAGCGGGCTGAGGTAGTGCACCGCGGTCAAACCCTTGCGGTTCATCGCAAGGCCCACGAGACACGCTTTAACGATGTGTGCGCTGTTCAGTGTCGTTCTGTAGGTTGGGTCAAGGGCCGGGTGCAGTTCGACGAGATCAAAACCCACGACGTTGGACTCTGCACAAAGGCGGCGAACGATCGTAATCGCTTCCCGCATGTTGAGCCCGCCCGACACCGGCGTGCCAGTTGCGATGGCGAATGCCGGGTCCAGCACGTCGATATCGAACGAAATGTGGATCTTGCGGCCTTCTTCCTTTGCTTCAGAAAGCACCCGGTCGATGACGGCATCCCATCCGCGTGCCTCGACCTCGGCCATGTTGTGGTAACGCATGCCTATTTCGCGCATCCACTTGAAGGCCGATGCTGCTACACCCGATGATCGCAACCCCACCTGGATGTAATCGGCGCCGCGCACGTGCCCCTCGTTGATCAGGCGATAGACCGGGTAGCCATGATGAATCAGGTGTGCATCGCCCCCCCACCAAGCGTCGTAATGGGAATCGAAATGGATGACGGATACTTTTTCTTTGCCGTAGACATCGGCAAGTGCCGCGACATTCGGGTATTCGAGCGAGTGGTCACCACCCAGAATCATTGGTATGGCACCGGTCGACGCAATCTCGCGAATGACGTCGCGCACGTGCTGCATCGAGCGTTCGGTGCTGTCATTATCGATCGCGATGTCACCGTAGTCGACGATGTTCATATCCCGCCCTACGTTGATCATCGCGTACTGGTCCATGCCACTCATTGGCCAGCCATACAACCTCAGGTCGGTCGTTGCCTGTCTGCCCGAGTCGCGCCATTGCGAGCCCATGTTGAGCGGTGCGCCAACGATGGCGACGTCAACGTTGGCAGCAACCAGGTCCTCCTTCGTGAGCGCGAGGGGGTAGCCACCGAACGTTGGTGGACCGCTCGTTGAGCTGAATCCGCCACTGCGGCGCCCGAGATTCACAGCACCGGGCTCACGGGCGGGATCCATCGAGCGCGGACGAATCGCATTCCAGGCATTGAAGGTCGGTGAGCGCGTATTGAGTGGAATGTTGGGCAGGTCTCTGCCTTCGACGTAGCTGCTGGCGGAGACGACGTCCTGCATCGTGTTGACCCAGGCCTTTACTTCTTGCGTCGTCTTTTCCGCGAGCGCCTCGATCGTCTCATCGAGGCTACCGGCAAACCGTCGCGCATCACTGCTTTTAAGAAATGCGATTTCTTCCTCTGTGAGCAATTCGAGTTTCGGCGTGACCGAATCGGGCAATTCGATCGGCGGGCGCTCTTCGTCACGTACGTCCTCCGTTTCGAAAGGATAGCGTGCATCGCCCACGATGTGTTCCGGTGTTTTGGCGGGATTCTCCTGCGCCAAAGCAATGGCCGAGGCGACGATGGTTGGTAAGACTGTGATTATCTTCAACAAGCGTTCCATATCAGCGCTGCCCGTGATCGAGTGCGAGCGGGTGGATGTAATCCGCATCCAGGCCGGACCGTTTGACCGCGATCCCGTTCAGGCAGGCGTTTAGTACGGCATTGGCATGCAGCACGGATCGCTGCGAAAAATCGAGATAGGGCGCGAGATCGGTGATTTCGAAACCGACGATGTTCTTCGATGCACACACTTGCCGGATGGCGTGTGTCACCTGGTCGACTCGCAATCCATTGGCCGTAACGCGCCCGGCGGCAACCATATCGGTCGGGTCGATCACGCTGACATCAATGGAAACAAAAAAAGCGTCCGGTCCCCGGCGTACCTCGCGGAGCACCCTGCGCAGAACATTGTCAAAGCCGCGACGCTGGATTTCAGCCATCGTGTGATAGCGGACACCTTTGTCGCGCAGCCATTTGAGCGTGTCGATATCGACATCAGGCCCACGCAATCCAACCTGGATGGCCTCATCGCCTGCGACAATACCCTGGTCGAGCAGCCGAAAAAGCACCTGCCGGTCAGACATCGTGTGGTCGTTGAACCGATCGGCATCCGGATGTGCGCCGAAATGCAACAATCCAAATGTCCCGGTGCCGCGCGATTCGGCAACACCCTTGACGCCGGGATACAACATTGACGTGTCGCCACCGACGAGCATTGGTATGGCCCCGGAGCCAGCCATCTCGGCCACCATCGCGGTCACGTGCGTGACAGTTCGTTCGACACTCATGTTATCAATTTCGAAGTTGCCGTAGTCAACGACCGACAGGGCTTCCATTGGCCTGATCAGTGACTGGATGTCGGGGGTCGAGATCGTATTGAGGGCGCGCATGCGATCCGGTGCGTGTCTGGCGTCACGACGCCCGCTACTCATGTTGCTCGGCACACCAACAATA
>CAZWEW010000026.1:0-16696 GCA_964633055.1 uncultured Woeseia sp.
GCTTATCAACCAGCGCGGAACGGGCATTAAATGCATCTATGTCGCGATCGGCCAGAAGGCCTCTTCCATTGCCGGTGTTGTGCGCAAGCTTGAAGAGATGGGAGCGATGGAGCACACGATCGTCGTGGCTGCTGCTGCTGCCGACAGTCCGGCGATGCAGTACATCTCGCCATATGCCGGCGCGTCAATGGGCGAGTACTTCCTCGACAAGGGTGAGGACGCACTCATCATCTTTGACGATCTGACCAAGCAGGCCTGGGCCTACCGCCAGGTATCGTTGTTACTTCGCCGCCCGCCGGGCCGTGAAGCCTACCCGGGTGATGTTTTCTATCTCCACTCTCGCTTGCTCGAGAGAGCGTCTCGAGTCAGCGAGGTATACGTCGAAGATAAGACTGACGGTAAAGTCAAAGGCAAGACCGGTTCGCTGACAGCGTTGCCGATTATCGAAACCCAGGCCGGTGATGTATCGGCGTTCGTCCCGACGAACGTGATCTCGATCACGGATGGTCAGATCTTCCTGGAGACCGACCTCTTTAACGCAGGTATCCGCCCCGCCATCAACGCCGGTCTGTCGGTATCTCGTGTTGGCGGCGCCGCACAGACGAAAGTTATCAAGAAGCTTGGCGGTGGCGTTCGCCTCGCACTTGCGCAGTATCGCGAGCTGGCGGCATTCGCCCAGTTCGCATCGGATCTCGACGCGGCGACCCGCCAGCAGCTCGAGCGCGGTGAGCGCGTTACCGAACTGATGAAGCAGAAGCAGTATTCACCCCTGTCGGTTGCAGAGATGGCGTTGTCGCTGTTTGCTGCGAACGAGGGCTACCTCGATCCGGTTCCGGTCAACAGGATCGTTGATTACGAACAGGCGCTGCATGATTTCGCTCGTGCCAATAACGCCGACCTGCTCGACCAGGTCAACGAGTCGGGCGATTACAACGACGACATCGAGGCTGGTTTAAAGAAGGTTTGCGATGCGTTCACTGAGCAGGGCGCTTACTAGGAGCCAACATGGCCGGCGAAAAGGAAATACGCTCAAAGATTGCTTCTGTTAAGAACATGCAGAAGATCACCAGCGCGATGGAAAAAGTCGCGGCGAGCAAAATTCGTAAAGCACAGCAGCAGATGGGGGCGTCCCGCCCCTATGCCGAGCGCATTCGACGCGTAATTGGTCACCTGGCCTACGCGAACCCCGACTACAAGCATCCGTTCCTGACGGAACGTGAGGCCAGCCGCGTCGGTTATATCGTCATTTCCACGGATCGCGGACTCTGCGGGGGCCTGAATGCAAACCTGTTCAAGGAGGTCATAGGCGAGCTGTCGAAATGGCAGGAAGAGAACGTCGAGGTCGACATGGCCCTGGTCGGCGCCAAGGCTGTCGCCTTCTTCCGCCGCATGGGCGGCAATGTCGTGGGTACCGCCACGCACCTGGGCGACAAGCCAGCCGTCAATGATCTCATCGGCTCGATCAAGATCATGCTCGATTCCTACAGCGACGGGAGAATCGACCGGCTGTACCTGGTGAACAACGTTTTTGTTAGCGCGATGAGCCAGAAACCAACCGTTACGCAGTTGTTGCCCGCAAGTGGCGTCGGAGAAGATAGGGATAACCTGCAAGATCACTGGGATTACATCTATGAACCGGATGCCGGCGAATTGCTCGACGACGTGCTGATGCGCTACATCGAATCGCAGGTTTATCGTGGTGCGGTTGAGAACTTTGCGTCAGAGATGGCGGCTAAGATGGTGGCGATGAAATCTGCGACTGATAACGCAGGGGAAATTATTGACAAGCTGCAGCTCGAGTACAACAAGGCTCGTCAGGCAGCGATTACGCAAGAGATTTCTGAGATCGTCGGCGGTGCGGCCGCCGTATCAGGATAGGTTTTTTTTGAAGCATCGTAGAAGCGTGCTCGGCGCGTGATATGGATGATAAAGAGGAAGAAAGAATGAGCACTGGAACTACTGTGCAGGTTATCGGCGCTGTTGTGGACGTTCAGTTCCCGGCGGGCGAAAATCCCAAGGTATACGACGCGTTGATCATCGACGATGCGGACGTCACGCTCGAAGTACAGCAGCAGTTGGGCGATGGTGTCGTGCGCACGATTGCGATGGGTTCTAGCGAGGGCCTGCAGCGTGGTATGGCGGTGACCAATACCGAACAGCCAATCGCCGTACCGGTCGGTGAGAAAACACTGGGCCGCATCATGGACGTCCTCGGCAACCCAATCGACAATGCCGGCGATATTGGCGCCGAACGGAAACTGCCGATTCATCGCACTCCGCCGTCCTACGAAGAGCAGGCAGCGACCACAGAGCTGCTCGAAACGGGTATCAAGGTTGTAGACCTGATCATGCCGATCTCCAAGGGCGGTAAAATCGGCCTGTTTGGTGGCGCCGGTGTGGGCAAGACGGTGACGCTCATGGAACTGATCAACAACATTGCCAAGGAGCATGGCGGTTACTCGGTGTTCGCTGGTGTCGGCGAACGTACTCGTGAGGGTAACGACTTCTATCACGAGATGACCGAGTCGGGCGTTATCGACAAGGTATCGTTGGTTTATGGTCAGATGAACGAGCCACCCGGCAACCGTCTTCGTGTTGCGCTCACAGGGCTGACCATAGCGGAAGCATTTCGTGATGAAGGTCGTGATGTACTCATGTTCATCGACAACATCTATCGTTATACGCTGGCCGGCACGGAAGTATCAGCCCTGCTGGGCCGCATGCCTTCTGCCGTGGGTTACCAACCGACGCTGGCTGAGGAAATGGGTGTTCTCCAGGAGCGCATTGCCTCGACCAAGACTGGATCGATCACATCCTTCCAGGCCGTCTACGTACCCGCGGATGACCTCACCGACCCGTCGCCCGCAACAACTTTTGCTCACCTTGATGCAACACTCGTGTTGTCACGTAATATCGCCGAGCTGGGTATTTACCCCGCGGTTGATCCGCTCGATTCGACGTCGCGAATCCTTGATCCGCTCGTGATTGGTCAGGAACACTACGATTGTGCGCGTGGCGTACAGGCGGTGCTGCAGCGTTACAAGGAATTGCAGGACATTATTGCGATCCTCGGGATGGACGAGTTGTCTGAGAATGACAAGCAAATTGTCACTCGCGCACGCAAGGTCCAGAAGTTCCTGTCGCAGCCGTTTACAGTTGCCGAAGTCTTCACGAATGCACCCGGCAAGTATGTCCCGCTGGACGAGACGATTCGCAGCTTCAACGGCATCGTCGCCGGTGACTACGATCATATTCCGGAGCAGGCTTTCGCGTATTGCGGGGGCATCGACGAAGCGGTCGAGAACGCAAAGAAATATCAATAGAACTGACGAAACATCGGGCGTTATATGTGACATACGAAGCTCGATAGAACTGACAAAATTATGGCCACAATTCACGTCGACATCGTTTCAGCGGAAGGCGAAATCTATTCGGGAACCGCTGCTATGGTTTACGCCCCTGCGAAGATGGGTGAGGTTGGCATTGCACCCCGTCACGCACCATTGCTGACGGTGCTGAAGCCAGGCGAAGTTCGCGTGGAGGACACAGAAGGCAAGGAGCACTTTTTCTACGTCACCGGCGGCATGCTTGAAATCCAGCCGCACCTGGTGACTGTTCTCGCTGATACGGCACTGCGCGGTGAGCAGCTCGATGAGGCTGCCGCGCTTGCCGCGAGGGACGAGGCAGAAAAAGCCCTCGCGGGCATCTCGGAAGAGACGGATCTTGTTCGTGCTCAGGCAGAGCTCGCGGAAGCTGAAGCGCGCTACCGAGCTGCCCAAAAGATCAAGGGCAAGCGCTAGACCCAATCCCTGTCGCCCACCGGTCGATTTGCGTTGTAGATCACCAGAACCGATGATGTCGGGATTCATCCGCAAGGAAGAGGGGAGCCCGATGGCAACCGGCCGTGTCGCAGTACTTTACGTAATGACTGTCATTCTGTTGGCCAGTTGCATGCAGTCCGCGGACGTGCCGCCACCTGCGGAAACCGCGGATGCCGCTCCGGAGGTAGACCCGTTACAGGCCCTGATAGAACGCGGCCAGCGTCTTGAACTGGACACGCCTTACGTTCCACCACCGGGCGATCCCGATACACATCACACCATGGGCTTCGCCAGAACGCTTTGTTCCGGTGTCTTCGTCTCGGGGCTCGATCCCGACTTTGCGGCGGAGAACATCGGCTTTTTCACCTCACCCCGGGAAACACGCGGCGTAGTCGTCGAGCGTGACATCGATTACGAATCGAAGACGGTCAGTCTGACGACAGACAAGGGTGTAACACGTGTTGCAAAGCACATCGGTGATAGGGGCTGTGTGCCATTGCCCATTGGGGCGACGAACCCGTACTACGAACCGCCGGTATTAAAGTCCTCCCTGCCGGATGCAGCTACAACGCCCTGGCCGATGGGTGATGTTTTGCCGGACAAACCGATTCCCGGGGAAATCGACCTGGTAAAACTTACTGCGGCGATAGAGACCTTTTTCACGGAGGGCAGCATGTCTGCTTCGCTCGTCGTGACGTACAAGGGGCAACTGATCGCGGAGCGCTATGGAGAGGGTATCGACATCCACACGCCGCTCGAAAGTTGGTCGATGTCGAAGAGCCTGTCTGCAACCTTGCTCGGGGTTCTCGTGCAACAGGGCGAGTATGAACTCGATCAGTCCGCACCGTTTCCGGAGTGGCGGGAGGACGGGGACCCGCGGCAATCCATCCGCATTAAGGACATTCTTCGAATGTCGAGCGGCCTGCGCTGCCGGAACATGGGCGACCCGGACTGGGATCCCGCGCTCGGCTATCCGGATCACCTGTATTTGTACACCGGCACCGTCAATTCCTTCGAATATGCAGCGACAAGACCGCAGCAGTGGGAACCCAATACTGTCGGGCGTTATCGTAACTGCGACCCGGTGCTGACCAACTACCTAGTGCGCCTCGCCGTCGAGGAGCGCGGTGATGATTATCATCAGTTCCCGCAACGGTACCTGTTCGACAAGATCGGTGTCAGGAATCTTGTCATCCAGACTGACCCGCATGGCAACATGCTGCTGAACGGTTCGAGCCTCGGACCCGCACGTGACTGGGCACGGCTCGGTAATCTTTATCTCAACGATGGCATGGTGAACGGCGAGCGTGTTTTGCCTGAAGGCTATGCCGATTTCGTCAGCGCGATCGCCCCTGCCTGGGCAGCAGACGGCCAGCCGGTCTACGGCGGGTTTTTCTGGCTCATGGGCGCGGACCATGGTTTGGCGCCAGGGGGTGTTTACTCGATGCGTGGCGCCGGCGGACAGATCGTCAGCATTGTTCCGTCAAAAGGCCTGGTCATGGCCAGGCTGGGGCACTATGCGGGTGCGTCAGTGTGGGGTGATGCGCTCGATAAAGGGATGAAGTTGCTGATGGAAGCGGTACCGAACTTGTGATTGTCTTGACCGCCTTGTGGGCGATCTACTGAAGCAATGGCACTAGTCTGGAAGTTTTGCCATCGATCGCCGTCGTAACCGGCAAACCGAGAATCTCCATCATTAGCGGATAGACGTCAACGATGTCGATTGGCTCAATCCTCTTGCCGCTGGGCAGCCGCGGTCCGCTGGCCAGAAATATCGCATGCATGCCTTCAGACTCCGGTGCCCAGCCGTGATCGCCCCGGAACCGTAGATTGACGCGCTCTGCCGTCGAATAGACCAGGTAACCGGGGTCGCCGACCACAATGATGTCCGCGAACCTCTCCTCTTCGGTGACACGCCACGTCACAGGGGTTTCCTCGCGGAACATCGCTTTACCGTGTGACCACGCTGCATTGATTGCATCACGAATTGCAACAGCTCGTTCCAGGCTGTCTTCCGGCAAATAGATAAATGCTGCGGAACCGTGGTCGATGATGTTCACTCCCTCCGTATTGACGACTTCATCGATAACGAGGATTTGCTCGTCGACTTTCTTCGGCACTTGCCCATGGTCGGAAACAATGACGAGGTACACCTCGTCTGCGTGTGGCAGGGCTTCGATGCCGTTCAACAGGGCGTCGAGGTAACCATCGACCCGCTGTATTGCGGCAATACTGGGATCCGTGCCAGGCCCGAAGATATGGGTCAGCGTGTCGACGTCTTCGAAATACAAGGTGACCAGGTGCGGACGTTGCGCCTCGGGCAGCGTCAGCCATTCCAGTACTTTATGGACGCGCTCCATACCCGGTACTGACGCATCGAACGTGTGCCAGTGGCTCATCGGGATTCCCTGGATATCCGCCTCGGTGCCGACGAAAAAATAAGCAGCCGTCACCATACCTGCCTTTTCTGCGGCGACCCAGACGGGTTCGCCACCGTACCAGCCTCCGTCCTGAACCGCCTCTCGCTTTGACATGGCATACCAGTCCGACCGATCTTCGTTCGGAAAGGTATTGCCAATCAGACCATGGTTCGCCGGGTAAAGACCGGTTGCAATCGAGTAGTGATTGGGAAAGGTCAGGGTCGGAAACACCGGGATCATTCGTTCCGCACGGACGCCATTCGCAGCGAGCCGGTCCAGCGCCGGGGTGTCGTACAGGTCCTGGTAGTCCCAACGGAAACCGTCGATCGACACCAGTACGAGGTAGGGTTTGTCGCGATGGACCGGCGCATTGATGCCGCCCGATCCCTGCGCGAGGGTAAGTGCATTGCCAAACAACAGCAGGGCCAGTATGTAAATGCGTGCCATAAGCGATGTCTCACCACTTCGCCCGTTGGGCGGGATTCCTACGATACAATGGGATGCTAATAAGAGCACAACAAAGGTTACGGGGGTCACCATGACACGATGCCGTCGCGCCATTTTTGGCGTAATCCTTTCCCTGTCGCTGGGGGCCGGGCCTGCAATCGGCCAGGTTGATGCTGAGATTGCAAAGTTTGAGGCCCTATCGGAATCCGACACGATGGTAATGGTATCGATGCGGGACGGTGTTCGGCTTGCGACCGATGTGTACCGGCCGAAGGGAGACGGTCCGTTCCCGACCGTGCTGGTCAAGACGCCCTACAACTTCAACACGATCGCGGGCGCGTCGCTCATGTTTGCCAACGAGGCCATCGAGCGCGGCTATGCGGTCGTCGTGCAGAATGAGAGAGGTCGCTACTACTCGGAGGGTGAGTGGGAAATTCTTGGTCGGCCACGCACCGACGGTTACGACTCACTGACCTGGATCGAGGAACAGCCGTGGTCAGATGGCAAGGTCGCTACCTGGGGTTGTTCATCAACGGCCGAATGGCAGATGGGCCTGGCGGCACAGGATCATCCAGCCCATGTCGCGATGATCCCGATGGCGTCCGGTGCCGGCATCGGACGCGTTGGCGAATATTACGAGCAGGGCAACTGGTATAAGGGCGGCGTCCACCAGACCCTGTTCACGGTCTGGCTGTATGGCGTTCAGCAGAATATCCGTCCGCAATTCCCTCGGGGTCTGAGTCAGGAAGAGCTGCAGCGCCTCCGAAAGGCTTACGACCTGGCCCCCAATATGCCCGAGATGGACTGGGCGACGCACATGCGGACCTTGCCTTCCGTTGACTGGCTCAGGACAGCCGACGGTAACGAGGGCCCGGGTGCCGACTTCATGCGGAGGAAGCCCAACGATCCGGGCTGGTATCGAGGTGGCCTCTATCATGACGATGAGGATTTCGGCGTGCCTGCATACTGGTTCAACAGCTGGTTCGACGTGAGTCAGGGCCCGAACCTCGCGCTTTACAACCATGCGCGTAACAATGCGAGCGATCAGGCCGTTCGCGACGGACAGTACATGATGATCGCGCCAACCCTGCATTGCGCGTTTTATCGTACGCCAAAGTACAGCGACTACATTGCTGGCGATCTCAATGTTGGTAACGCCTGGTACGACTACTGGGGCACGATCTTCCAGTTCCTCGATTACTACGTGAAGGAGGAAGACAACGGCTTCCACGAGGAGACGCCCCGCGTACGTTTCTACACGATGGGCCGCAACCAGTGGCAGGATGCCGATACCTGGCCGCCGGAGGATGCGGCCATGATGTCGATGTATCTTGGCAGCGGCGGCAACGCGAACAGTGTATTCGGTGATGGCGCTCTGACCGTCGAAATGGTTGCGAGTGGTTCCGACACCTTTACCTACGACCCGATGAATCCCGTACCGTCGCTTGGTGGAGGCGTATGCTGCAACCGCGGCGCGTCCCTGGGCGGCAGTTTCGACCAGCGCGGTATCGAGGCGCGTGCTGATGTGCTCGTCTATACCTCGGAATCGCTCGAACAAGCCATCGATGTCACCGGTTTTGTGAGAGCGAAACTATTCGTCTCATCCGACGCTCGCGATACGGACTTCACGGTTAAACTCGTTGATGTCCACCCCGATGGAAGCGCCTGGAACGTCGACGACACGATCCTCCGCACTCGCTACCGCGAGGGGTATGACAAGGAAGTCTTCATGGAGGGTGGGGAAGTCTATGAGCTCAACCCGACCGCAATGTCGACCAGCTACGAGTTCAAGGCCGGACATCGCATTCGCGTCGAGGTCTCATCGAGTAAGTTCCCGCAGTACATGCGCAACCTGAATACGGGTGGTAATAACTACGACGAAACCGAAGGCGTCGTGGTCCGAAATACGATTCATCATTCTGCGGCCCACCCGTCGCAGATAATCCTGCCGGTCCGGCAGAGATAAGGAGGCCGATATGAAGTTTCTCAGAACTCTGGGTGTCATCGGCCTGTTGGGACTGGCGCTTGAGGCAAGCGCCCAGGACAACGGGCTCAAGATCTACATCTCCGCTGACATGGAAGGCGTTGTCGGCGCGGTCACCGGCGAGCAGCTGGCCCCGGGAGGCTTTGAGTACGAACGTTTTCGCCAGTTCATGACCAATGAAGTGAATGCCGCCATCGACGCTGCGCGCGCGGCCGGCGCAACCGAATTCCTCGTGAGCGATTCGCACGGCAACGGCCAGAATCTGCTGATTGAAGAGTTGCCGGATGACGTGATGGTGGTTCGATCATGGCCACGACCACTCGGCATGATGGAAGGTATCGACGAGACCTTTGATGGCGTCATCTTTACCGGGTACCACGCAAGCACGGCGAATACCCGGGGCGTGCGCGCACACACGATGTCAAGCGCGAACATTACAGGTCTGAGACTGAACGATATCGAGATGACCGAGGGTAGTATGAATGCTGCGATTGCCGGGCATTTCGGCGTGCCGGTCATTCTCGTGACCGGCGACGACGCCGCCGTTGCCGAGAACCAGGTGATCATCGGCAACATCGAGGGGGCTGTGGTCAAGTGGTCCAATGGTTTTCATTCGGCGACGACATTGACACCGGAAGCCGCTTACGAGGAAATCCGGGTGCGCACAAACTCCGCAATCAGCCGCATCGAAGATTTCGAGCCCTATGTGCTCGATACACCGATTACCCTTGAGCTGAGTCTCAAGCACTATATGCCCGTCGAGACGCTCGCTTATTTGCCCAATGTCGAGAAAGTGAATTCACACACCATTCGCTTTATCGGGGAGGATATGGTCGAGATTTCGAGATTCCTGCGCGTTGCGACCGGGTATAGCATAGATCTGCAGCCGTGATTGGCGCACGGAATTTGTCTGGCAAGCAGCCGGGAATGGCGAGACTCCCCGCAGGCGTTTTCGCCTTGGCAATTGTCGCGCTGCTTTGTGCCTGCCAGCCAGCACCAACAGGCACGGCCATCACCAACGTTACAGTTATTGATGCAGTTAATGGCGTTCGCACCAACCGGACCGTGGTCTTCGATGCCGATGAGATTCTTTCAATTCAGGCCTCGGAGACAGCGCCGGTAGTTGCCAAGACGATCGACGGCACCGGCAAGTATCTGATCCCCGGACTCTGGGATTTTCACGTCCACCTGAGCTATGACGATCGCTTCACCCCGACCATGCCGGCGCAGTTTCTCGCCTACGGCATTACCAGCGTTCGTGACACGGGCGGATTAATGCGCAAAATGCTGCCGATCGTCGAGGCAATGCGTGCGGATGATGCTCTTGCACCCCGTGTGTTCTTTGCCGGGCCGCTGCTTGACGGTGAGTTCGTTGTCTATGATGGCGATGATCGCCCCGAAATTGGTGCTCAGAACGCCACGCCCGGGCAGGCTCGTGAAACGATCCGCAGCCTCAAGGAACAGGGCGTCGACTTCATCAAGATCTACGAGATGGTGTCGCCCGAAGTGTTCGAGGCGATGGTCCAGACGGCTAACGAGCTCGGCCTGCCGATCGATTCCCATGTGCCGTTGTCCCTTCGCGCTGGCACCGCCGGGCCGTCGGTCGATTCGATCGAGCATCTTAGAAATATAGAGATGGATTGTGCGAGCGATTCGCCGGCGTTACACGAAGAACGGCTGGAACAGCTGAAGAACCCGGACCGTATGTCAGGTTTCGAACTCCGGTCTTCTCTGCACCGTCTGCAAAGATTGCCGGCCATCTCAAATTACGACCAGGCGCGCTGCGACAGGGTCATTGCAGCGCTTGAGTCGACAATTCAGGTCCCGACGTTGCAGCTTGTTGCGACTGGCCTGATTCCGCCATGGTCCCGCGACGATTGGGACGCCACGCTCGACAGGTTGCCGCATATGGCGGCGGCGGAGTGGCGGGCGGTCACGGCCGAGAGACGCGCCGATCCACCCGAAGACGTGGATACGACATTCGCGGAGTGGGCATTGTTCCTGACCGGCCGGGCGCATTCAGCGAGTGTGCCGATCGGCGCCGGAACGGATACGCCGATCGGACCGTCACCGCCCGGATACAGCCTGCACACGGAACTGGAATTCCTGGTTCGTGCCGGGCTGACCCCGGTCGAGGCGCTGGCTGCCGCTACTGTGCGACCTGCGGAATTCTTCTCATTGCAGGAGGACATGGGGTCGGTGGAGGTTGGTAAAGTCGCCGACCTGGTGCTGCTGGAGGCCAACCCGCTCGAAGATATCGCCAACACGAAACGCATTTCGCATGTCGTCAGCAAAGGTGTGGTCTACGGGGTCGAGATGCTTATTGAGGCAGGTAAGGGACCGTGACAACTTTTTTGGCGGCATGCCGGGGTAGAGTAAATCGTTTTCGTCGTCGCATGAAGATCACGATGTTTCGACAAGTGCTTTTACTGCACTCGATGCTCTTAATGGGCGCCTGCGGTGGCGGCGCGCCTGAGGCGAACACAGGGCCGGATACAATAGCAGCCGAATCCGGAGTCACCGTGGCAGGTAGATTGCCCGGCAGCGGAGCGGTCGCTTACTCGGGGGCGGCAATCTGGGACGGCACCGGGGTACCGGCGCACCTGGGCAAGTCATTGCTAGTGCGTGACGGTCGTATCGAGGGGATTGTTGCCGAGCTCCCCGAGGGGGTTAAAACGGTCGACCTGACAGGGAGGCACATCGTCCCGGGTTTCATCAATGCACACGGTCATGTCTCCGGCCTTTGGGCAGATGACAGTGCGCAGGATGCGGCCAGCCGCGTACGTGGAGATTTGGATCTATACGCCCGCTACGGCGTGACCACTGTACTGAGCCTCGGGGGTGCCCCTGCGGAAGCACTGACCATTCGGGATGCGCAGAACAGTGCCAATCTCTCACACGCCCGCGTTCTGGTCGCTGGAGAAGTTGTTGCGGGTAATACACCGGCCGAGGCTTCGTCCATTGCTCTTGGGAATCTCGCCAACGGGGTCAGTTGGCTCAAGCTCCGGGTAGACGACAATCTTGGTGCGAGCACGAAAATGCCCTGGAGCGCAATTCAGGTTGCGATGAATGCGGCCAAAGCTTCGGACGTACCAGTCGCAACACACATCTTCTATATGGATGACGCCCAACGTTTACTGGAAATGGGCACGAGCCTGATTGCACATTCGGTTCGAGACCGAGAAGTGACGGATGAATTCGTGCAGGCCATGCTCGATTCAGGCGTCTGCTACGTGCCCACCCTGGTCCGCGAGGTATCGACCTTCGTCTACAGTGAACGTCCGGACTGGTTCGACGACCCGTTTTTCCTCGAAGCGGCCAACCGGCGCGAGATGGCTCGCGTGAGCCGGCCCGAGTTCCAGGCCCGGGTAGCGGAAAGCCCGGCAGCGGCAGGCTATCGTAGAGCGCTTGTGCAGGCGCAGGATAATCTCCGTATCCTCATTGGATCCGGTGTCCCGATTGCTTTCGGCACTGACTCGGGTCCGGCGGGACGCTTTCCGGGCTATTTTGAACATATGGAATTTGATCTCATGACGGAGGCGGGCCTAACTCCGGGCGAAATTCTCGCCAGTGCGACATCTGTTGCCGCCGATTGCTTGGGCCTCGACGATGTTGGCACGCTGGAGGCCGGCAAATGGGCGGATTTCGTCGTGTTAAGAGAAGATCCAATTGCCGACATTGAAGCCACACGCTCGATTGAGGCCGTTTATGTCGCAGGAAACGCCGTTACCCGGTAGATTTTCCGGCTGTCCTCGGCAAGCGGGCTGATGGCGCGCCACAGGTGATGTTAGAACCGGCGACCTTCCCCGGGGTTTGTAAACACGTCGTAACCGAGCAGTTTTTCTGGCCTGTTCGAAGGGTCATTGAACGCACTAGGCGCGTGAATGCCGATGGCATAAATCACATCGAGACGATTCTCGAGGATCTCGATACCGTCATCTGACAGGAAATACCAGTATGGCGGCAGCGCAAGCTCGATCGTCGTTTCGTCCCAGTAGGCCTCGTCATTTTCAAAGTGAACCGTGCGTGCATCGGCATCCCCCAGGTGAAGGACCGTAGTGCCGTCATTCAGCGTCACGCGGAACGCGATGTTCTGTACGTCCGTCCGTGCAGTGGGCCACCCTGAATGCGGGATATGAGTGGCATCAATAACAAGATCGCCGGCGACCATGTTGACCGGAATATCACCGTAATCGAGGTCCAGTCCCGTCAGTCGATCCAGCACCCCCTGATCCCGTTCGCCGGCAAGTGCGACCACAGCCGCGACGGCCTGAGCCGGTGCATACACGAGGACATCCTGGCGGGACTGCAACAGCCTGAGAGTGTCCGCCGCTGAGAAATGGTCCCCATGGTGGTGGCTGATAAACACGGCAAAGACATTATCGTAGGGTGCGTCACCCGAGAAGATCGCGTTGCGAACCCGGTCTGGCACCATCTGGTAGCGACCGTACGACCTATCGTAGAGAGGATCGAAGAGAATTTTTGTGTTGCCATTCCACACCATCACGCCTTCGTTGGCGAGGTAAGTGACGGCCGTGCCCTGAGCAAATGAAACATGCGAAGCAAAGAACAGAATTGTCCAATGAAAAACCTGCCGCATAGCAGAGCCACTCTCTATAGGGTTGTTATCCATCAGGAAGTGTAATCGATCGTCGGCATCGACACCCACTGACTGACAATATCTTCGGAATGATAGATAACCAGGCACGACGCAAATCGGAGCAGCACACCGGCTTTCAAAATGGGTGGGTGATTGGCGTTGTCACGTCTGTTCTGACCACCGAAGCAGATAGTGAACCGGCATTGGTCACATCAATCAAAAAGCGACATGCGGTATGATCGCTTCTCTTGACAGGGAGCCAAGCGTTTGAGCATCACTATCGTCATCCTCGCTGCAGGGCAGGGTAAACGCATGAACTCGGCGTTGCCAAAAGTTCTGCAACCCTTAGCTGGAAAGCCGCTACTCGCGCACGTCATCGATCGATCCAGGCGGGTCGGAGCCGATGACATCTGCATTGTTTACGGACACGGCGGAGACGAGGTCAGGGCAGCCTTCGATGACCCCGAACTTCGTTGGGCCCTGCAGGCTGAACAACTGGGTACCGGACATGCCGTGCAACAGGCTATGCCAGAGACCGACGAAGGCAATCGGGTGCTCGTGTTGTATGGCGATGTGCCGCTTCTGACCACCGAGACCATGACCAGGTTACTCGACAGCTGCGGCAATGATGTCGGGCTGCTTACTGTCGGGATGGCGGACCCGTTCGGCTACGGTCGCATCGTACGGGAAGGCAGCGCAATCGTGCGAAGCGTCGAGGAATGCGACGCCACCGAAGACGAAAAGCGCATCATGGAAGTCAACACGGGCGTTATGTGCTGTCCTGCGGATCGTCTGAAGGACTGGCTGGAAAGGCTCGACAACGACAACACACAAGGAGAGTATTATCTGACCGATGTGATTGCGATGGCGGTGTCCGATGGCGTACCGGTCGTCGGGGTTAAAGCAACAGACCAGGTAGAGATCATGGGTATAAATGACAAGCGCCAGCTCGCCGAGGCTGAGCGCGCCCTGCAACGACGGCGGGTTGAGGCATTAATGGATGCCGGTGTGACATTCGCTGATCCGGCGCGTGTCGATATTCGTGGGCAACTGACCTGCGGTAAAGACGTATTTATCGACGTCAACGTCGTATTCGAAGGTGATGTTACCTTGGGTGACGGTGTTCGTATCGAAATGAATAACCTGTTACGAAACAGCAAGATCGGTGACGGCACTGTGGTGCGGGCCCACTGCTACATCGAAGAATCCGGAACGGGAAGGCACTGCATCATTGGGCCGTATGCAAGGCTTCGCCCTGACACGGATATTGCTGAAAATGTACGTGTTGGTAATTTCGTTGAAATCAAGAAAAGCCGCATCGCGGATGGCAGTAAAGTGAATCATCTGACCTACATAGGTGATGCCACCATCGGCCAAGACGTGAACGTTGGCGCTGGCACGATCACCTGTAACTACGACGGGGCCAACAAGCACCAGACTGTCATCGGCGACGGTGCGTTTATCGGGTCCGGGGTCCAACTGGTGGCACCGGTGGAGGTTGGCAAAGGCGCAACGATTGGTGCGGGTTCCACTATTTCAAAGGCGGCGCCGGACGACAGGCTGACGGTAGCAAGAGCCCGGCAAACTACTGTTGGTTTCTGGAAGCCACCCAAAAAGAAGAGCTAAAGCAGATCTCTTTGAGTCAGTCTGATTTTGGCGGCTATCGTGAGGCGTGAACCGCGTCTTGTCGTAAGGAGTGAACTCGTGCACTCTGGCCAGCCGCGGAAAAGCGAAAATACCGAATTATCGGAAAACCCCTTGCAGGGGAGTAGTCATCAATGTGTGGAATAGTCGGCGCGGTTGCCGAAAGAGATGTGGTCCCAATCCTGATGGATGGGCTTCGACGCCTGGAGTATCGGGGCTACGATTCTTCGGGCATAGCGATTCGAAACGGCAACAACATCAATCGGCTGCGGCGTGCAGGAAAGGTGATGGAGCTCCAGAACGCGCTCGACGCCTCACCCCTTGAAGGACAAGTCGGCATATCGCACACGAGATGGGCGACGCACGGCATTCCGAATGAGGCCAACGCGCACCCACACGTTTCGATGGGCGACGTCACCGTCGTTCACAATGGCATCATCGAAAATTTTGAAGAACTCAAAAAGAAGATGTTGGCGCTGGGATATGCGTTCGAGTCGGAAACCGATACCGAAGCTGTTGCCCATGCCATCCAGCATCGCCTGAAGGTGTCCGGTGACTTGGCCAATGCCGTTCGTGAAACGGTGGCCGATCTCGAAGGTGCTTACGCACTGGCCGTCATGAGTGTCACCGATCCGGGTCGGCTGGTGATTGCACGCGCCGGTTGTCCGGTGATTGTTGGTATTGGCCAGGGAGAAAACTTCGTCGCCAGCGACATTGCTGCGTTGCTGCCGGTCACCCGCAATTACATGATTCTCGATGAGGGAGACATCGCTGTGGTCGATCGGACGTCGGTCACTGTTTTCGACAAGGATGGTAACGAGACGAGTCGTGACGTCATCGAAAGCGAGTTAACGGCTGACGCCGCCGAACGGGGTGACTTCCGTCACTACATGCAAAAGGAGATTCACGAACAGGCCGAGGCCGTCTCCAACACACTCGATGAGCGCACCGCCAATGGCAAAGTGCTCGACGCCGCTTTCGGTCCGCAGGCCGTCGATGTCCTCGACAATACGAAGGGAATCCACATCGTTGCCTGTGGAACCAGTTATCACGCCGGATTGATTGCCCGATACTGGATCGAGGACCTGTGCCGGATTCCGTGTTCCGTCGAGATCGCCAGCGAATATCGTTACCGAACACCAGCCGTCCCTGACAACACACTGTTTGTCACAATCAGCCAATCAGGTGAAACCGCCGACACTCTGGCCGCCCTTCGTGCCGCTAAAGATCGCGGGTACCTGTCAACCATGACCATATGTAATGTGCCGGAAAGCTCACTGGTTCGCGAATGCGAACTGGTCATGATGACGCGTGCGGGCCAGGAAATCGGCGTCGCTTCCACCAAGGCCTTCACAACACAGCTTGCCGCGCTTGCCCTGTTAACAATATCGGTCGGTCGCCGCAACGGTTTGTCCGCAGAGGATGAAAAGGCGCTCGTCGAGCAGCTCAATGAACTGCCGGACCTGATCCAGCAAGTGCTTACACTCGATCCCGCCATCGAGGCACTCGCAGGTCATTTTGTCGACAAAGACCATGCATTGTTCCTGGGTCGTGGCGTGCAAAACCCGGTGGCGATGGAAGGCGCGCTGAAACTCAAGGAAATCTCCTACATCCACGCCGAGGCCTACGCCGCGGGCGAGCTCAAGCACGGTCCGCTTGCGCTGGTCGACGACGAAATGCCGGTTGTTGCCGTTGCACCCGATGATAATCTGCTGGAGAAATTAAAGAGTAATCTCCACGAGGTGGACGCGCGTGGAGGAGAGCTCTATGTGTTTGCGGA
>CAZWEW010000027.1:0-13168 GCA_964633055.1 uncultured Woeseia sp.
GGTGGTTACCGTGACGCGCCAGGAGCCTTTGAGGCAGGGAACCGTGGGTGAAGCGATACCGGGTGTTGCCCTGAAGCTGAGCGAAGAAGGAGAAATCTTGGTCCGGCATCCGTACCAGTTCTATGGCTATCTGAATAAACCTGACAAGACGCGTGAGACGATTATCGATGGCTGGGTGCACACGGGTGATGTAGGCCAAATCGATGAGCATGGACAGCTCATAATCACGGACCGGATGAAGGACATCATCATTACAGCAGGCGGCAAGAACATTACACCGTCATTGTTTGAAAACGAACTCAAGTTCTCGCCCTTCGTCTCTGATGCGGTAGTTATCGGTGACCAGCAGAAATATCTGACCTGCCTCGTCATGATCGATAAGGAAAACGTGGAGCACTATGCGCAGTCCTGTTCGGTGCCTTTTACCGACTACCGTTCGCTGTGCACGAGACCTGAAATCGTCGAGTTGATTGAAGCTGAAGTCAGAAAGGTCAACAAACACTTTTCCAGCGTCGAGCAGATCAAGAAGTTCCGGCTGATTGACGTGTTGTTAACGGCGGAGGACGAGGAGTTGACGCCTACGATGAAGTTGAAGCGCAGTTACGTGATCAACAAGTATAATGATGTTATCCAGGACATGTATGGCAGGTGACTGGCGTGGGAGAACTAGTATGAAGCGTTTTATACCAACCATCCTGATGATCGTCGGTTCGTGTGCCGTCGCAGCGGATCAGGGCCTTTACGATGACCGTGTTGTCATCGGACAGATTTCGGACCTGTCCGGGGCTACAGTGGTGTGGGGCGTGCCAACGACGAATGCGACCCGGATGCGACTCGATGAAGTCAATGCAGCAGGAGGCGTTCACGGCAGACAGATCGAACTCATTGTCGAAGATGGGCAATACCAGGTGCCAGTTTCCGTCAAGGCGGCCAACAAACTTCTCAACAGGGATAAGGTATTTGCCATGCTCGGCAATATGGGCACACCTGCAAACCATGCAATCATGCCGCGGCAATTACGAATGGGTGTTCCAAACCTGTTTCCGGTCACCGCTGCCGTGGGCATGTATGAGCCCCTTCACCCGATGAAATTCAGCTACTACGTGAGTTATAGGGACCAGATTCGTGGCGCGGTCCATTACATGACGGAGAAAATGAGCGCGACGAAGGTCTGCATGCAGACGCAGGCGACTGATTATGGGCACGAATCCGAGCTCGGTTACGAAACGGCGGTTGAGGCACTTGGCGTGGAATCCGTGTTCCTCGGGCGCCACAAGGTTACGGAGGTGGACTTCGTTGGTACGGCCACCCGGATCAAAAACTCGGGTTGCGAAATACTGTTCATTGGCACGATCGTGAATGACACGATTCAGCTCGTTACGGCCGTCAGGAATGCGGGTGTTGAAATCCCCATCATGGGGAATATGGTTGTATTGCATCCTCTCATTGCGAGTGCTGCAGACGGGGGCATGGAGGGCCTTTACTCGGCAAGTCCGATAGTTTTGGCTGATTTTTCGGAGGACAGCGACGAGGGGCAATGGCGGCGGGACTGGGGTGCTAGCTACCAGGAACGCTTCGATGAGGAGCCGAACATCCAGGCACAGGTCGGTTATGTGATGACAGAGCTGATGATCAAGGCGATGGAGGCGGCAGGTCGCGACCTCACGGTTGAGAAGATGCTGGTTGAGTTGGAGAAGATTCGCAACTACGAAGATCCATTCGGCGGTCCGACTTTGTCTTTCGGACCGGAGAAGCACCAGGCATCTGATTCGCTCTACTTGTCGCAGGTCGTTGATAGTCAATGGACGGTGGTTGAAATTAACTTGCCCTATTAGCGGGTGTTCTGGCCGGATTTCAACGGTATTTCTCATAACGCCGGCGGTGGCGACAGTTCATTAGATTTTTCAATCCAGTTCTATTGATCGGTCGGGTCGGACCAGCAGCATTAACAGAGCGCCCAAGAAACAGAAGAACGCCCCGGAAGCGATCGCGAACGTCCAGCTGGTCGCTCCTGCAATCCAGGGGATCAATAGCGCATTGAGTATGCCGATGACATTGGCACCCGTATTCATGACGCCGCCCGCCGAACCGGCGAACTGGCCGCCGATGGCGATGCTGCTCGCCCAGTAGGAGCCTTCGGTTAGTTGATTGAAAAAGAAACACAGCCCAAGCAACGTGACGGCAAATGCAGGGTTCGGATGGACGGCGCCGCCGATGAGTAAAATGCCGGAAGCGATTAAGCCGATGATGACCGGCCAGCGGCATCCCCAGCGAATGCCCCTGATTATGCACAACCGATCGCACAGCCACCCGCCAAGCGCTGCCCCTGCTGCACCGGCGATCCACTGGGTCGAAACGACGAATCCAGCTGTCTGCGGGTCGAATTCTCGAATTTCGTTTACATAGTAGGGGAACCAGTTGAAGATTTCGTAGAAGACGAAGTTCATGCATGAATAGCTGAGCATGAGCAGCAAGACGTCACGATTCTTCAACACACATATCCAGCTGGACGGAGGCAGCAGGTCTTCGACGGGTAGCTCATGGCGGGTACTGATGAGTTTGAATTCCGCGTCATTAACCAAAGGGTGTTCCTTCGGGAAGTCTCTCGCATACCACCACCAGGCAGCGCCCACGACAAATCCGAGCGGCGCGATGAGCAGGAATGAAACCCGCCAGCCAAACTGGGCGATCAACCAGGGGAGCAGCGGCGCCGCGGCGGCAGCGCCGAGCGTCAGCGCTGTGCTTGACAGGCCGAGCGGCAATGCCCAGCCGCCGGTGGGAAACCAGCGACTGATGGCACTGTTTTGGATGGGAAAAATCGGTGCATGGGTGGCACCAACCAAGAATCGGATAAATAACAGCGAGCTGATGATGACACCGAAGGATGCGACGTCCGGACCCGGGATCATGACGGTCAGGATCGTCGTAATGCCCCAGAGTATCGCAATAACCGTTAGTGCCTTACGTGGACCGGCATGATCACCGAATACGCCACCGGGAAACTGGAAGGCGGCGTAGCCGGCAGTAAATGAAGCGAGGATCCAGCCGAACTGAATCTCAGTCAGACCGAGGTCCTGCATCATTGCTGGCGCCGCCATCGAGACATTGGATCGGAGCATGTAGGAGGCAAAGCTGCCGAATGCGAGGATTCCGAAAAGGCGCCAGCGTATGTTGGTTGGCTTACCTGTCATTCATTGTATTTCGGTTACTGATCAAGCGCCGGGTGGCTGCCTACGTCCAGTCGAGGATAACCTTGCCGGACTGACCTGATGTCATCAGGTCGAAGGCCTCTTGGTATTCGTCAATCGGGAACCGATGCGTGATGATCTCGTCGATGTTCAGGTCGCTTTGCAACATACTCGACATCTTGTACCAGGTCTCGAACATCTCCCGACCGTATATGCCCCGGATCTCGAGTCCCTTAAAGATGACCTCGCTCCAGTCGATCGCAGTTTCCCCCGGTGGGATGCCGAGAATGGCTATCTTGCCGCCGTGGTGCATCGTTCGGAGCATGTCACGTAACGCGGTCGGATTGCCTGACATTTCCATACCGACATCGAATCCTTCTTTCATGCCAAGGTCTTTCATCACGGTATCAATCGATCCTTCGTTGACATTCAATGCGACTGATGCCCCCATCTTTCTGGCCAGGCCAAGGCGGTAGTCATTGACGTCCGTGATGACCACATGTCTAGCGCCGACGAAACGTGCGATCGCTACTGCCATGATGCCAATAGGTCCCGCTCCTGTTATCAGGACGTCTTCGCCGACAAGGTCGTATGACAAAGCAGTGTGGGTTGCATTGCCGAACGGATCGAGAATGGCCGCCATGTCGTCGTTGATGACATCTGGTAGCTTGAAGACATTGAAGGCGGGAACAGAAATGTACTCTGCGAAGGCGCCTGGCCGGTTCACCCCAATTCCAATAGCACTCCGGCAAAGGTGTCTGCGGCCGGCGCGACAGTTTCGACAAACGCCGCAAGTGACATGCCCTTCAGCCGAAACTCGATCTCCCGGTTCGTAGCCCTTGACTTCTATGCCGGCTTCTACAATGACGCCCGAAAATTCATGCCCGATGGTCATCGGGATCGGGATCGTCTTACTCGCCCAGTCATCCCACTGGTAGATGTGAATATCAGTGCCACAGATCGCCGTCCGCGACACCTCGATCAGGACGTCGTTGTGCCCGATCTCCGGACTTTCAGTCTGTTCCATCCAGATTCCGCGTTCAGCCTTCGATTTGACTAGTGCCTTCATGTTTCCACTTAATTAATAACGCCGAGTTCGTGTCCGACCGTCCCGAATGCATCGATCGCTTGGTCGACATGTTTGTCAGTCAGTCCGGCCGACATCTGCGTGCGAATCCGTGCCTCCCCTTTGGGAACGACAGGAAATGAAAAACCAATCACATAGATGCCGTGTTCAAGCAGCTTGTCCGCCATCTCGCTGGCGAGTTTCGCATCGCCTAGCATGACGGGGATGATGGGATGTTCACCCGGCTTAAGGTCGAAGCCGAGTTCCCTCATGCCTTGCCGGAAACGCGTAGCATTGTTGTGTAATTTCTTCCTGAGGCTGTCGTCTGATTCGATCAGGTTGAGTACAGCGATCGAGGTTGCCGCGATGGCCGGAGCAACTGAATTAGAAAACAGATAAGGCCGGGATCGTTGTCGCAGCCACCCAATGATTTCCTTGCGACCCGAAGTAAAGCCACCAGACGCACCGCCGAGTGCCTTGCCTAGTGTTCCTGTGATGATGTCGATTCGGCCCGCTACATCGTGATACTCGTGGGTACCTCTGCCAGTTTCGCCGAGGAAGCCCGTAGCGTGACAATCATCGATCATCGTCATCGCACCATACTGGTCAGCGAGATCGCAGATGTCCCTGAGGTTGGCAATCGTGCCGTCCATAGAGAAAACGCCGTCTGTCACGATTAGCCTCTGTTTACAGCTGTTAGTCACCTTTAGATTGGACTCGAGGTCATCCATATCGTTGTTCTGATACCGGAAGCGTTGTGCCTTGGACAGTCTGATACCGTCGATGATGCTGGCGTGATTGAGCGTATCGCTGATTACGGCATCTTCGTTGGTCAGGATCGTTTCGAACAAACCGCCGTTCGCGTCGAAGCAGGACGGGTAGAGGATTGTGTCCTCCGTACCGAGAAAGCCGCTTATTCGTGTTTCGAGATCCTTATGGATCGTTTGCGTACCGCAGATGAAACGGACGGACGCCATGCCGTAACCGAATTCATCCAGCGCATCGTGCGCTGCCCTGATGATATTCGGGTGATTGGCCAAGCCAAGATAGTTGTTGGCGCAAAGATTCAGAGCGGCCTGCGTTTTGCTGTTGCTGCTGACATCGATTGATGCCTGTTGAGGGCCCGCGATGACGCGTTCGTTCTTGAACAAACCCTGTGACTTAAGGGCTTCTGTTTGTTCGGCTAGCGAGTGCAGGAATTCTGTTGACACAAAATTGATCTTCCTATCGTAAGGCCGCAGAGTATATCAGCACTGCACTATGCCAACGGATGTCGGATCTGTGACCCTCAGAGTAGACAAGTGGCTCTACTACACACGCTTTCACAAGACTCGTGGTCTTGCCGCTAAAGCGGTGTCGGGCGGGCATGTTCGAATCAATGGTGTACGCGCGAAACCTGCTAGCAGCGTCAAACCAGGAGATGTCATCGAACTCGTCAAGGATCAGTTGCCATGGAAGATGTCGGCAACGGATATGCCCATACGACGCGGACCAGCGAGTGAAGCGCGAAGCTGTTATCACGAGGATGATATCGTCGCCGGTGAGCGTCAGGAGCTGGTCGATGGTCGAAAGGCAGACCGCTTGCAAATGCCGCGCACGAAAGGGCGGCCCGACAAGCACACACGTCGCTTGCTTCGCGCCGTTCGACGCGACTAGCCAATCTTCTTGGGGTGGTCGTATGTGATTAGTTCGACCGAATCACGGGAACGCAAATCCCAGTCATTTGTGCCAATCAATAGTGAGACGAACCCCGATGTCCGGATGTTCGATGTCAGCCCGGGACTGAATTCGTTGGCCAGGTCGGTTAGGCCGGGGTTGTGGCCGACAACCATGATGTTGTTGAAGCTATCATCCTGCGCGGCAATGATGTCGAGAAGTTTGTTCACACCGGCGTGATAAAGCTCGGTTTCACGTTGCAGGAAGTCGAGAGGATAGGCAATCTGTTTGGCGATTATTTTGGCTGTTGTCCATGTCCGTTCAGCAGGACTGCTGATGATCAGTGATGGCCGGATGCCCGCTACTTTCAGTCGGTTTCCCATGATCGGCGCATCCCGCTCGCCACGTTTGTTAAGTGGGCGATCGTGATCCGCCAACTCGGGAAAGTTCCAGCTCGACTTGGCGTGGCGAAAAATAGTCAGCGTCTTCATAGCATCTGGATTTTGCATGAGAACGAGCATCGCATCGTTGCTATGTCTACATAAGGCCGGTTTGGAGCCTAGCCTCGTCGGACATCATCGTCTGGTTCCAGGGCGGGTCGAATACGAGTTCGACCCTGACATCCTCAACGGTCGGAATAATCGCGATTTTTTCCTGTGCATCCTGAACGAGTATCTCACCCATTCCGCATCCCGGGGCGGTCAGTGTCATATCTATGTCGATGGATCGCTGACCATTAGCCAACGCGTTGATGTCACAGCGATAAATCAGTCCGAGGTCAACGATATTGACCGGGATCTCAGGGTCATAAACCGTTTTTAGCTGGTTCCAGATTACGGATTCGATATCCGCGTCGGTTGCGTTTTCCGGTATCGCGGGCGGCGGCTCGGGTTCCTTGCCGATTGCGTCTGCATCCGTCCCGGCAATGCGGAACAGGTTGCCTTCGACGTAAATCGTAAAGCTGCCACCCAACGCCTGAGTTAGGAAGCCGACGGCACCTTCGCGAAGTGTGACGGGTTCACCGACCGGGATGATGGTTGCGGTGACGTCACGTTGCAGTGTGACCGGTTCGTTCGTGTGCCCAAACATGCCTGCTTACTCCGTTGTCGCTGGTTCGGATGCGCCGTTGATTGCCGCATTCAAGGCGTGCCATGACAAGGTTGCACATTTCACGCGCGATGGGAATTCACGGACGCCGAGCAAAGCAGCAAGCTTGCCTAGGTCGGCGTAGGCGGGCGGCCTGGATCCCGTCAGGGCATCGACAACATATTCGAAACGCGCAGTCGCTTCATTTTCGTTTAACCCAGTCACCGATTCAGTCAGTAACGAAGCGGAAGCCACGGAAATCGCACAGCCCGATCCTTCGAAGCTCACTTCATCGATCCGACCATCGGGATTGATGTGCAGGTAGACCTCAAGTTTGTCACCACACAATGGGTTCACGCCGGCAGCTTGGTGTGTTGCGCTGTCCATCTTGCCGTAATGCCGCGGGCTTTTCGCATGGTCGATAATCAACTCTCGGTACAGGTCGAGAAGTTCCTCGGTCGAAGCCTGTGCCGCCATCATGCGAACACCTTTTTTGCGATTTCCAATACTTCAACGAGCCGGTCGATGTCGTCGCGGACGTTATACAATCCTAGCGACGCCCGGGCTGTTCCGGGTACGCCAAATCTCTGCATGACGGGCATCGCGCAGTGGTGTCCTGTCCTGATGGCAACACCCTGGTGATCGAGGATCGTGCCGAGGTCGTGTGGATGGATGTTGCCCAGCAGGAAGGACTGAACGCTGGCTTTCTGATCCGCGATGCCGATCAGGCGAATCCCATCAACTGACGACAGTTGTTCCATCATGTAACTTAATACGTCATGTTCATGAGCCGCAATTCGACCCATCCCGATAGCGGACAAATATCGAATGGCGGCACCCAGTCCGATCGCCCCCGATATGTTCGGCGTGCCGGCTTCAAACTTGTAAGGTAGCTCGTTCCACGTCGTGCCATTAAAGGAAACTTCGAGGATCATGTCACCGCCTCCCTGCCACGGCGGCATTACCTCCAGCAGGGCTTCTTTTGCGTAAAGTACACCGATGCCCGTCGGTCCATACATCTTGTGACCTGAGAATGTAAAGAAGTCGCAGTCCAGTTGGAGAACATCGACTGGTACATGAGGGACCGCTTGTGCGGCATCGACCAGTACTGGAATATTGAACTTCTTTGCCTCGGCGATGATCCTGGTAAGGGGTAATACGGTGCCCAGTGCGTTCGAGACGTAGGCAACTGCGAGGAGCCGGACGTTTTCTTCGAGCAGCTTCACCAACGATTCAAATTCAACCTGTCCGGTGTCATCAATCGGTACCACCGACAGCTCGGCGCCCGTCTGATCGCACAGCAATTGCCACGGAACAATATTTGAATGGTGCTCAAGATGTGTGATCACGATCCTGTCACCTGGCTTAAGCTGTGGTCGCGCGAAACTCTGCGCGACAAGATTGATCGCCTCGGTCGTACCTCTCGTGAACACGATTTCACTGCGACTGCTAGCATTGATGAAACGAACAACGTCATCCCGAGCGTGCTCATATGCCTCGGTGGCACGATGGCTGAGCGTATGCACGCCACGATGAACATTTGCATGATCATGTCGCTCATATTCGGCAATCGCGTCAATTACCGTTGCAGGTGGTTGGGAAGACGCTGCGCTGTCCAGATAGACGATTGGATGGCTATTGATCTCCTGACTGAGTGCAGGAAAGTCGGCTCGATAGTCGAATGTCTCCTGTTCCGGAGCCGTGGCTTCACTCATTCCGTTCGTCCACCAGTTGCGAGAGTTTCCTATCCAGCGCTGTCGCGACGAACTCGCGGCAGGCATCTATCGAAAGGGAACTTAACGTTCCCTCGGCAAAAGCGCGTGTCAGGATTTTTCTTGCCTGACCCTCGCTGAATCCCCGCGAGCGCAGATAGAAAAGTGCTGAGCGGTCGAGTTGACCAACGGTCGCGCCATGTGCGCATTTGACGTCGTCTGCGTAGATCTCCAGTTCCGGCTTGGTGTCGATCTCTGCCCGTTCGGAAAGCAGTAGGTTGTGATTCGACTGGCTCGAATCCGAGCCATCTGCACCCTCGGCAACGAAAACCTTGCCATTAAAAACACATTGCGAGCGGCCGCCAAGAATCCCACGGTATTCCTCCTCGCTCTGGGATGGTCCAACACCATGGATGATGCTGGTGTGGTTATCGATGTGTTGCCTGCCGGATGAGAGGTAGAGGCCGTTCAGTCGGACGTTGGCGCCCGTACCTGCAATCTCCGCCACCACGTCGTTTCGGGACAGTGCGCCTCCGAAATCAAAACTGTTGTGGTGCAGGACCGCGTTCTGAGCCAGTAATGATCGGAAACGGTTCACGCCGCTGTGTTCGTCCTGTCGATTTTGCAGGCGCACGTGATCCAGTTTCGCTTCTTGTTTCAGGCGTGTATCGAGTATGGAATTCGTAAATTGCCTGCCAGGGCCGGATGAAGTGCAGACCTCGATCAGTTGTAGTGTCGATGATTCGGCGACATCGACAACGACACGAGTCTGCACGACTGCGTTTGAAGGATTGTCCGAGTACAGGATGCCGATCGCACGCTGAGGCCGCGCAGAACGTCTCGTCCTGATTCTAATTCCGTCGCGAAGCAGGGCGGTATTGAATGCCGTCATAGCATCGTCTGCGGGGAATTCCTTCAGGTCATCTTCCGAAATCTGGTCGATTTCTACGCCATCGATTTCGGGCAGCCCGGTTGCCACCACGCCATCGCGAATCACGACCCACTCGACGTCGATTGACTCGGTCAGTGCAACCTCCGGTCCCTGTTCATCGGTGGCGGCGTCAGTAAGCTGTATATTCGCCGATTCGAGCCATTCGTTGCTGAGCGCCGCGATATCACCGAGACTCGTGTACTTCCAGTCTTCCTGATTCGCTGTCGGAAATCCCTGTGTCGCAAAGGTCTCCACAGCGTCTCGACGCATGTCGGTCAGGTCATCGGCCGGGAACGCATCCACGACTGACCGCAGCCTCGATTTGTCGACGGTAGTAGAGGTCATGTCGTTGCGGCCTCCCGCACCCATTCATAGCCTCTTTTCTCGAGTTCATGAGCCAGCGTCTTGTTACCCGTGCGGACAATACGGCCATCAAACAACACATGGACATGATCCGGCTCGATATAGTCGAGCAGGCGTTGGTAGTGCGTGACTAATACTATGGCGCGATCGGGGTGGCGCAGGTCATTAACTCCTTTCGCGACCGCTTTTAGGGCATCGATGTCCAGGCCTGAGTCCGTCTCGTCGAGAATAGCCAGTGTGGGTTCGAGCATGGCCATCTGCAAAATCTCGTTTCGTTTCTTTTCGCCGCCGGAGAATCCTTCATTCACGCCGCGGTTGAGGAGGCTCTGGTCCATGCCGAGGATGGCCATCTTCTCGCGCGCGAGCTTCAGAAACTCAAATGCATCGATCTCGTCCAGTCCATCGTGCTGGCGCCTCGCATTGAGAGCTGCTTTCAACAGGTAAGCATTGTTGACGCCCGGAATCTCGACCGGGTACTGGAAGCCGAGGAAGATGCCCTCGCGGGCACGTTCTTCGGGCTCAAGGTCCAGAATGTTTTTACCGTTGAATTCGATGGTGCCTGCCGAAACGTCATAATCCGCGTGTCCGGCAATAACCTGCGCCAGCGTACTCTTTCCCGAACCATTAGGCCCCATGATGGCGTGGACCTCCCCTGCAGCAACAGCTAGGTTCAGGCCCTTCAGTATCTCGTTGCCGGCAATACCTGCGTTCAAATTATTGATTTCTAACATATTTCTCATCTTGATTGACTAACCGACAGCACCCTCGAGAGTGACGTTCAGTAACGCCTGAGCTTCGACGGCAAATTCCATCGGCAATTCACTGAAAACTTCCTTACAAAAGCCGTTCACAATCATATTGACTGCGTCTTCTTCCGAGATCCCGCGTTGCCGGCAGTAAAAGAGCTGGTCTTCCGAGATCTTTGAGGTTGTGGCTTCGTGTTCTACTCTTGCAGAGCGATTCCGGACCTCCATGTAGGGAAACGTATGGGCGCCGCATTGTTTGCCGATAAGTAACGAATCGCACTGAGCATGATTTCGAGCGCCATCGGCCTGCGGCATTACCTTTACGAGACCTCGGTAGGACTGCTGTGCTCGGCCCGCCGAAATCCCCTTGGAAACGATCGTGCTAGAGGTATTCCGGCCGATATGGATCATCTTCGTCCCGGTATCGGCTTGCTGGAGATTATTGGTGACGGCAACTGAGTAGAACTCACCGACAGAGTTATCACCACGCAGGATACAACTTGGATATTTCCAGGTAATGGCGGACCCTGTCTCGACTTGGGTCCAGGAAATTTTGGAGTTCGCCCCACGGCAATCACCGCGTTTGGTGACGAAATTATAGATTCCGCCTTTTCCTTCTTCGTCCCCCGGGTACCAGTTCTGCACGGTGGAGTATTTGATCTCTGCATCCTTCAGGGCCACTAGTTCCACTACTGCCGCGTGCAGTTGGTTCTCATCGCGCATTGGGGCGGTACAGCCTTCGAGGTAGCTCACGTAGCTGCCCTCATCGGCGATGATGAGCGTACGTTCGAATTGCCCCGTATTCGCCGCGTTAATTCGGAAATAGGTTGATAATTCCATCGGGCAGCGGACGCCTTTAGGCACGTACACGAATGAACCATCGCTGAATACAGCGGAATTCAGTGCCGCAAAAAAATTGTCCCGATGCGGCACGACGGAGCCCAGGTATTTCTGTACGAGTTCCGGGTGGTCGACCACGGCCTCGGAGAACGGGCAGAAAATGACGCCCGCCTCCTGTAGTTTTTCTTTGAACGTGGTGGCAACCGACACACTATCAAATACCGCGTCCACGGCGACGCCGGCCAATCGAGCGCGTTCGTGCAATGGAATACCGAGCTTGTCGTAGGTCTCAAGTAATTTTGGATCGACTTCGTCGAGACTCTTCGGTCGGTCCTTGTCGGATTTCGGTGCCGAGAAGTACGAGATCTCTTGGTAGTTGACAGGTGAGTAGTGCACGTGTGCCCACTCGGGTTCCTGCATCGTCAACCAGTGACGATAGGCTTTCAGGCGCCACTCAAGCATGAACTCCGGTTCGTTCTTCCGCTTCGATATTGCGCGGATGACATCTTCGTCGAGCCCTGGTGGCAGGGAGTCCTGCTCGATATCGGTGACAAATCCGTACTGATAGCGTCGGTTGACCAGCGATTCCAGTTCTTTCTGTTCCGTCGACATCGCCGGCCTCTATTTTCCGGACTCGACGCGGACCGGAAATCCCGCGAATTCAAAACGCGGTACCGGTGCCCGCGTCCGTTGCAGGTCACTCAGGCTGATATCGCTCAGGGTCTGTCGAATTGCGACATTGATGCGTTGCCAGGCGCTCCCGACGTTGCAGATGGGTTCAAAGTCGCAATGACTGTCGTCGGCACTGCACTCGGTGATGTGCACCGGTCCTTCGAGTGCATCGATGATCTCCGCGGCACTGATCCTGTTGGCAGGTCGTGCTAGGCTGTAGCCACCCATGGCGCCGCGCGTAGACGTTGCGAGTTCCGCTTTTGCCAGCAATTTCAGCAATTTGCTGACCGTCGGCGGTGCGATTCCGGTTGTGGACGCCACGTCCGTCGCACTCGTTGGTTGCTCGCCTTGCTGGGACAGGTTCGCGAGGACCAGGGTACCATAATCGGTGAGTCTGCTGATGCGCAACACGGGCTCCCTCCAAGTCGAACAAAAGAGGACTATTTTAGTCCTATTTGTTCCTGTTGACTAGTTGAAGCGCCTTTATTTTCAGATCCTTGGGGCGAGAATCTACGTTAAGAGACCGTTGTTCAGGAGCGTAAATCCGATGATCGGAGCACAGGTCTATGATGAGCGGAGTTAGTGTATGGCCATTCGGCTGATCTTTATCTCCAGTTGATTTGATGGATTGATTCAAATCGACTTACTGCCCGCTGTCAGCTTCTTTGAAGCCTCTGCAATTGCTCCTCGGTCATGAATTCACGAATGAAATCGATTCGTGCTTCGAAACGGATGCGCTGTATCTCATCGAGATTCGGTACTGCTAGTGCCTGGCGAAGGAAATTGATGCCGCCAATCAGGTCGCCGATCATGAGTCGGTACTCTGCCATGTAGTAGTGCGCCTCGGCAGTTTCGCCAGCTTCGATCGCGGCATTTGCGATCAGACGGACTTGCTCGGGTGTCGGCGG
>CAZWEW010000027.1:13178-16626 GCA_964633055.1 uncultured Woeseia sp.
CAGCAGGTCGAGCAGCATCTTGTGTGCGCTGTCCGCGTCGCCGATTCGGAGTAACGCCTTCGCGTAGTGAATGGTGAGTGGAATATTTCGTGGAAAGAGTTCGTTCGCACTTTCGAAAGAATTCAGTGACTCCGCAATGAGTTCGTTTTCGAGTTGCGTGTCAGCCAGGCCGATGTGATACGCGATAATCTTCGGGTCCTTGTTGGCCAGTTCTTCGAAGATTCTCAACGCCTCCACATTTCGGCCGGCCCGAAGGTACGCGACGGCCCGGCCATATCGCTCGACATCCGACTGGTATTCGTAGGGTTCGCGCTCGTAGTAGGCGACAGCGGCGGCTGGTGTTTCTCTGCTCGCGATAATCATCCGCGCTTTGGAAATGCCATAGGTTATCGAGTCCGCCGTGTGCACGGGTTGATAGTTTCGAGCGCGTCCGCGCGCCTCTGCAATTCTTGCGCTGCTGACAGGGTGAGTCCGAAGGAACTCGGGTACGCGAAACTCATGTGGTGTCGTTCCACGGGAAATGACTTCGAAAAACGATGCCATACCCTGGGGGTCGAAGCCGGCGGCGGCGAGTGCCGTGATACCAATCCGGTCTGCCTCGTATTCATTGGAACGCGTGAAGTTGATCTGTTGTTGCGCGGCTGTGCCTTGTGCCACCGCGATGGCGCCTTGCATGACGTTGCTGTCAGCACCCCCGGCGACACCTGCCAAAATGGCACCCAGCATGATTGCAGTGCTGAGAATACTCTGCCGTTGCGTCGCATGAAGTCTGCGCGCGATGTGTCGCTGTGTAACGTGAGCGACCTCATGGGCCAGCACACCCGCCAGTTCATCTTCTGACCGCGTCGCCTCGAGCAACCCGGTATGCACGCCGATGAATCCACCCGGCAGTGCAAATGCGTTGATGACCGGGCTGTCTACGACAAAAAACGAGAATTCGTGGCTACCGTCCTGATTCGCCTGTGCTGCCAGTCGATAGCCGATCTCGTTGATGTATTCAGTGATCTGTGGGTCTTCGACAATCTCTCCACTGGCGCGGATTTGCGTCATAATCGCGCGCCCGAGACGATTCTCCTCGTTCTTGGACAACAAGGCATCGGCCGGGCTGCCCATGTCCGGCAGGTTGATTTGGCCAGACGACAGCGCAGGCGCAACGATCAGACCCGTTGTCACCACCAGTGTTGCTAGTTTTTTTGCCCAGTTGCCCATTTGGCACCATGTCGCAAAGATGGTTTGAGAATAAGACCCGCACCAGTGCAGCCCGTTTCCAATGATACTCCCTAATCGCTCGAGGTGGTCGCGCATGACTTAACTTGCCAACATGACTTCAGGAATGTATGTGACTCAACAATTTTTCACGGCCTCGAGAACTTCAGTCACATGGCCCTTCACCTTGACCTTTCGCCATTCCTTGCGCAGTTTTCCGGTTTCGTCGATCAGAAAAGTACTGCGTTCGATACCCATGAATTTGCGGCCATAAAGTATCTTTTCGTGGATGACATCGAACTGCTTGCAGAGTTTTTCATCAGTGTCGGATAAGAGGTCAAACGGGAATTTCTGCTTTTCCCTAAATTTTTCGTGCGACGTAATACTGTCTCTAGATGCGCCGAGAATGATTGCGTTCTGTTCCTTGAACCGGGCGTGTAAATCCCGAAAGTCCTGTCCTTCGGTCGTACATCCCGGTGTGGCATCTTTTGGATAGAAGTACAAAACCACTTTTTTCCCTCGCAGGGAATTTAATTGGATGGTTTGATCTCCTGTCGCCGCGCACTTGAAATCCTTAACGACTCGGCTGAGTACAGGTCCTGCCATAATTGTGCTCCCTTCGGTTGAATCAGACTTTGACGGGCTCGAAAATCGAGTCCAGATTGAGTTGTTCGCAGAGATGCTGGAAGTCATCACGCAATTGTGCGATGGACGCTGATCCGGGTACGCTCACGGTCATCTGTAGTGAAAACATGGGTGCCTCGGTATGAGGAGCGGCGTATCGGCGGGTCGCTACCTCACAAATTTCCATATCCCTGGTGGCGAAGAAGTCTGATAGGTGGAAAACGATGCCAGGCTGGTCGAGGCATACCACGTCGACGCCGTAAGGGATGCGGTCTTCGTGGACAGCGCCGATTTCGGTTTTCTTGAGATTGATGGAGAGATCGTGGTGCCCGGCAAGGTCACCCAGCGCTTTCTCAAGCTTGGCGGGTGTGTGCCAGTTTCCCGAAATCAGCATCAGTACGGCGAATTCGGCACCGAGTGTGGTCATGCGACTTTCTTCAATATTGCCGCCACAGTCGAAAATCGTCTTGCTGATGTCCTTTACGACACCAGGATGATCTGTACCAATCAATGATAAAACAATGAGTTGTGGCATTTTAATAAAATAATTCTAAAAATAGGTGTTCGATGGCATTCCTGCGAAATCGCCGAACGGTCGGCCATACTGCATTCTCGGAAAGCGTCTTGCCAGTCGGTTTCGGGAACAGTAACATCGCGACCGGCGTTTTGGGCACGGATAATTGGGATCCAACACAATTTCCGACTGCCAAGTTCTACACACAGGAGTGCTTCTTGCAAGGACTAAGGACAATAGCGGTGATCTTGGCGACCACCCTGACTGGCGCTTGTAATTCGGTTCAAACATGCGAAGAACCGGGGTATTACGAGCTCGCTGAAGCTGGGAAATGCATCGAGGCGCCGGACGACCTCAATAATCTCGGGACTCAGAAGGAACTCCAGATCCCCGAGTCGTCTCCGAGAAAAGCCAAGGATCGCTCGGAAGGTTGTCTCGACTGGCCGCCAACCTTGCGTATTTCGCGCCCGGAAGAAACAGAAGACGCGACCTGAACGGATCCATCGGAGAGATGGCCGGGGGGTGTGAGGGGCGCGCGTGGAGCGCGAGGGTGCGTTTATAGCGTACCGAGGGTTCGAATCCCTCTCTCTCCGCCAAATTCACTGGTTTTGCGCAAATTGTGTGCGAATGTGTGATATTGAACTTATGAATTTACTTTAACTTCTGAATGGAAATGGCTGTGATTTGTACAAGTCTAAATTTTAGCAAATTAATTTTTCGAGATACTTGTTGAAATTTTTATCCTTGACAATAGTATCGACTCTGAGGTGAAAGCCTCAACGTCAGCAAGTTCGCTTGTTGGCAACCGCCCTGCAAGGGAGCGCCGAGGTTCTATCAGTAATCGGGGGCGGTGGACGCAAAGGCAGAACCTGCCGGGAAAGCGGAACGCGAAAGCGGGAAGGTGGAACGGGGGGAACGCACCGGGGAACTCGGAAGCAACCGGAACGCGCTATGCCAGGGTAGCCCGATACAAGAACAGATTCGGGTTCGGAAGCGGAAAACCAACCGCGAGGAAGGTGGACCGGGGAAGGATCAGGAAGAAGGGACTAGCAGACCTACCTTGAGCGTCCTCAAATTTGAAAGGGGTGATTCGAAAGAATCGCC
>CAZWEW010000028.1:0-16521 GCA_964633055.1 uncultured Woeseia sp.
GTCGCGCGCCTGTTCCCAGGGAACGCCGGCCAAGTATCGGTTTTCGACGAAGTTGTACATCTTCGCTGTGTAAGAATCTGCGGGAAGATGTCTGTGGGCCTCGGCACCCAGCCAGCGCACACGCTGCTTCATCGACTGATCCGGATCAGTGACACTTGCTAGGGCGTGCATCCTTACGTAGAACTCGGCGGCAAGGGCAGCTTCGCCGCGTGCTGTGGTTCTGATTGGCAGGTAGGCCATGCTTAATGCCACATCCGGCCGACCCGGTGCGAACAGACCGAATATCTCCGTGGTCAGTTGCGCATCGATCATATCGAAGTCCGGATTGCTTTGAGGATCACTGGTTGCCGGCGGTACCGCGCCTTTTTCGGACATCAGGTCGAATGCCCGTTGATTGGATACCCACAGGAAATTCTCCGGCTGATCGTTACGATTCCTGAAAGGCGTCTCCGCATCCGACCAAATATGTTGCAGCCAGCCGTTGCGGATTTGTTCGCCGGTTAGTTCGTTAGTTTCATGGGTCAGCAGCAGGTGCTGATAGAGGTATTCGATGTCGGTGTCGTCATCGGCGCCCCATGTACTCTCCGGGCCCTCGAAAAACCAGTCGATCGTTTCTGACCAGGGACTTCGCCGGCCGCTAAAAACGTTCGGTTGGTCGGGCTGTCCCCAGTCGTCACGGGTGTAGAACTCGCCGGCAGGCCCCTCACCGCCAATCTTGTCCATTTCAGTCACGAGGCCTGTCCAGTTTGCAATGCTTTGGCCGAGCCAGAACCCCTCCAGTTGATTTGCGTACTCGCTACGTGACAAGACCAGTACGTCGGCATCACTCCCTTGTAAATCCGGTTGTTCCTGGGTGCACGCTGTCACCGTCAGAAAAATGCAAATCAGCAAGCTGTTGTGTTTCGTCATCATCAATATCGTGTGCTGGCAGCATTCGGGCACTGACGATTCGACAAACGATCGGGGTGCCTGAATGGCCGCATTGGATCGGTACAGGGCAGTCTAACCAAATCCTCGTGGCGGGACACTGTCGATCTGGGGTGGGACGAAATCCCGAAGTCCCATTACATCTCGTCCAGTCCGCGCTTGATTAGCATCCTGGCAATAATGAGTCGTTGTATCTCGCTGGTACCTTCCCAGATTCTGTCAACGCGCAGTTCCCTTAAGAAGCGTTCAGCGACATTTTCCCGCATGTAGCCCCGTCCGCCGAAAATCTGCACGGCGCGATCGGCGATTCGATTGGCCGCTTCGGAGACAAAAAGCTTTACCATTGAGCAACGGTTGTGCTGTGCCTTCAGGTCTTCGCCACGATCGCAGGCGGAAGCTGTTTCAAACGTCATCAATCTTGCCGCCCAGAGTTCAGTCGCCGAATCGGCGAGCATGAACTGGATGGCCTGCTTTTCGATCAACGGCTCTCCGTTGATCATTCTGGTTCGCGCGAACGCAGTTGCTTCTTCGATCAGTCGCGCGGCCGCCCCGCAGCTACGAGCACCGATCATCAGGCGTTCGTGCCGGAACCAGCTGTGAGTGTAGGCCATGCCGTCGCCCGGTTGCCCGACACGCCGGTTTGCAGGGACACTAACGTTTTCGAAGCGATACGTTGGGTGATGTGCCGCGTAGGTGTGAGTGAAAAGTGGATTGGCGATCATCTCGACACCGGACGTGTCCTGGTCGACCAGGAACAATGCCTCGTCATTCTCGTTTGGCAATATTGCCTGGAACCAGAAGAAGTCGGCCAGGTTGGCGCTCGTTACGTACCACTTCTCGCCATTGAGAACATAGTCATCTCCGTCACGCTTAGCGGTCGCCTCGATGCCGGTCAGATCGGATCCCGGCCCGGATTCCGTGATCGCATAACAGTCTTTTTTCTCACCCCGCATCATCGGCAGGATGAATGTCTCAATCTGCTCATCGGAGCAGGCCTCGAACATCCAGCTTTGCGGTTCCGGAAAGCACCATGACAGCGCATTCGTGACGCGACCCAGCTGTTCCCAGATGGCGACTTGTTCCGTCATCGACAATTCGAGGCCGCCATACGCTTGTGGCACATCGATACGTGTGAATCCGAGTTCGATGGCGCGTGCTTTGTTTCGGCGCTCGATCTCGGGCAACAGTTTGCCGTCGTTCAGCTCCGCTTCTACCTCGTGAGGTTGCAGGTACTCGTCCGCGTACGCACGTGCTTTTGCCTGCCATTCCAGAGCATCGTCATTCAACTCGATTTTCACAATGCACTTACCTTGTCATAATGATCGGGGAAAATAGCCGCTAGGTAGTTTTTTGCGGTCCGCAGTGCGCTACGCCGGTCGAACCTGCGGGGATTGACCAGGCACGACAGCCACATGCCATCCGTCAGTGCCGACAGCGTGTCTGCGACAGACTGGGGGTTGACGTTGTCGTAGCCGCCGCCTTCGACTACCGCCGTTGCCAGCGCTAGTATGATCTCGTCGTATTTTGTCTCTCTTTCTGCGCAGATCTTCTGGTAGGTCGGTACTGCTTTGACCTCGCCCCAGAATGCGAACCAGACGGCCAGTTTACGCCGGTCGCAGATGGAAGGTTTGAGATCCATCTCCACCAACGCCATCAACTTGACGGCAGGCTCGTCGGGTGGCTTCGCCAGTGTCTGCATGAACTGCTCGTCATATTCTTCGGCGATGTACCTCAGCGTTTCGGCGAGCAGGTTTTCCTTGCTCTTGAAATGCAGGTTGACGATGCCCTGTGACAGGCCGGCTTCGCTGGCAACATCGGCGAGAGTTAGGCTGCCGAGGCCTCGTTTTGAGATGCACTTGATCGTCGCGTTGATCAATTCGTGACGGCGACGTTCCTTGGCGATGACTCGTCGGGATGGGTTTTCAGGGTTTGCTGCCATCGGCTCCGGGCTGCCAAGACTTAAAATCAGTAAGCCTGATAATATCATTTAAATATCTGTTATACATAGTAATAATATCAAAAAATGAATGAGTAGTCATTCATTATTTCTGGACAATTCGGATGGCTTCATGAGATCCTATTGGCCTCTGTTCCCCCTGGAGTGGCTATGCGCACCCTCAAGAAATCGAATCAGCATTTTCAAAAGGCTGTGAAAAAGCTGCCGCTCGGTGTGTCGTCCAACTTCCGTTATTGGGGTGATGATAAAACCATCTACGTGAAGCGTGGCAAAGGCGGGCGCATCTGGGATATCGATGACAATGAGTACATTGATTATCGGCTGGGCTATGGGCCTGCCATTCTTGGTTACGCGGACGACAGGGTCGACCAGGCTGCCCGTGAGGCCATGGAAGTCGGTGGAGTATTTGCACTCGGCACCGAAATGGAATACGAAGTGGCCTCGCGAATTCGTCGAATGGTGCCGGCTGCCGAACTCGTTCGTTTTTCGAATTCCGGCACGGAAGCCGTTATGGCAGCGCTCCGGATTGCTCGCGCGTTTTCCGGCAAAGACGGTCATATCATCCTCGAGGGTGGTTATCACGGCGTCTTTAATGAAGTGTTGTGGTATACCGAAGTCGAGGACTGGAATCCGAAGGACGGCGCGCCGGAAGTTCACCCGTACGGTGACGGTGTTCCCCAAATCCTGAAACCCCTTTTTCACACGGTACCGCTCAACGATGCCAACGTGCTTGAAGACGTTCTGAAAAAATATCATCAGGACATCGGCGCGTTTCTGATCGAAGCGATCATGGGCAACTGTTGCAGCCTGACGGCGACATCCGATTATCTTCAGGATGCCAGGGCGCTTTGTGACAAATACGATGTCGTGATGATCGTCGATGAAGTCAAGACCGGCTTCCGCGTTGCAAAGGGTGGTGTACAGGAACTGCTCAGCGTGAAGGCAGATCTTTGCACCTTTGCCAAGGCAATGGGCAATGGCTATCCGATCTCTGTTGTCGCGGGGCGTGAGGATATTATGCGAACAGTCGGTGACGGCGTTGTGCATGGTGGAACCTACACAGCCCATGCGGTGTCACTGGCCGCTGCGAATAAAACCTTGGAGATCCTGGAAGAGACGGATGCCCTCAAGACGATCGAGCGATACGGTTCCGATCTCCGTGACGGGCTCTCGAAGATCCTCAATGCCAAGGGTATCGAACATTCTTTCGTCGGCCACCCGTCTATGCTGGGGGTGTTCTTCAGCGCAGAGCCGCCGGAAGACTACCGCGCCTGGGCCAACACCGATTACGCTTTCTATGACACGATGGCTCCGGAACTCCACAAACTGGGTATCCTTGTAGAACCGGATTCCCGGGAGCCTTGGTTCATGTGCGAAGCTCATGATGTGGAATCGTTGCGGGAAACGCTGGACAAATTTGAACGTGCGGTGGACATTACTTTGCGAAAATTGTCTGCTGACAAGATGACAACGAAAACGGCATAAGACAGCCGCCTGACGGGGAAACCTCAATCAATGAAATCCTATGACGCGATCGTCATTGGCGCCGGTCACAATGGCCTGACCAATGCGGCCTATCTCGCCAAGTCGGGACTCAACGTTCTTTGTGTCGAGAAAAACGACTATATAGGTGGTGCAACCGTCAGTCGCAATCTCTACAAGGATTGGTTCTATTCGAACTGCTCTTATGTCTGCAGCCTGTTTCGGCCTGAAATCTATCGTGACCTTGAGCTTGCCAGGCACGGCCTGCAGGTCACGCCATATGGCGGTGGCACCGTGTTCATGGAGAACGGGGACTACCTCGGCAGCTATCCGGACCCCGAAGTCCACTATCGTGAGTACGCGCGGTTTTCCAGGGCGGACGCCGATGCTTACGAGCGCTACTCTGCCGATACCATGCGGCAGTGTCAGTTTATTCGAGAGTTCCTGCTGAGGACGCCACCGGACCCGGCGTCATTCAAGCCTCGCGACCTGAAAGAGCTAGTTTATCTCGGCGCCAAGTTCTTCGAGATGGGCGAGCAACGGATGTACGACACGATCCGGTTCTGGACGATGAGCGTTGCGGAGTATCTGGACGAGTATTTCGAAACCGATGTCATCAAGGCAGCATTGTCTGGGAGCGGTGTCATCGGTACAGCACTCGGTATCCATTCGCCCGGAACGGCTTACGTGTTGTTGCACCACTACATGGGTGAAGTGGACGGCAACATGGGTGCCTGGGGTTATGCGCGAGGCGGAACCGGCGCGGTTGCGAAGGCCCTGAGCAAGTCGTTTCAGGCTTACGGCGGTGAACTCAGGACCGTGGCCGGTGTCGAGCAGATTCTTGTCAAGAATGGTAAGACATCGGGCGTTGCGCTCAGCACCGGCGAAGAGATCAGTGCCAACATCGTCGTGTCGGCGATGGATGTGAAGAACACTTTCCTGAAGTGCATGGATAAGAATGACCTGGACGATGACTTCTATCGGCGAGTCGCGAATTTCAAGATTCGTGGGTCGTCAGGCAAGGTCAACATTGCACTCGATGGTCGGCCGTCTTTCCCGACGTTGCCAAAGGGCAGCCCGCTGCTTGATGGTGACATGCACTTCATCGATTCGATGGAGCGCATGGAGCGTGCCTACGATGACTGGAAGACCGGCACCTGGTCGAAAGATCCTTATGTCGACATGGTGATACCGACCATCACGGACCCGACGATGGCGCCGCCCGGCAAGCATTTCATGAGCTGCTTCGTTCAGTACTGCCCGGCTAAGATAGAGGGGCGTGAGTGGACCGAGGAAGAGAAAGAGGCGTTTGGTAAGACTGTGATCGACCAAATTTCCGAATATAGCCCGGATTTCAAAGACCTCATCCTGCATGCCGAAGTACGCACACCGAGTACTATCGAGGAAGAAATTGGCATTACCGAAGGCAATATCTTCCATGGTGAGCTGACTATGGACCAGCTGCTGTTCAATCGTCCCATACCCGGCTATGCACAATATCGTGGCCCGGTCGGCGGGCTATACATGTGTGCATCAAGCAGTCACCCGGGTGGGGGCATCATGGCTGCGCCGGGTTGTAACGCGGCCCGTGAGATTCTGATGGATCTCAAGCGGCCGGATATCACACCAGTCAACTTTGGAGACGATTGATGGGTAAAAGATACGACGCGATCGTCATCGGTGCGGGCCACAATGGATTAATCTGCGCTTCCCTGCTTGGCAAGTCTGGGAAGAAGGTGCTTGTCCTGGAAGCGAACGATATGGTCGGGGGCGCTGCCGTTACCCGACAATTTGCGGATGAGTATTCGGTGTCTGCCTGTTCACACTTGCTCTACCAGCTGCAACCACAGGTTGAGAAGGAACTAGGTCTGAACATTGCGCTGGCAACCGACGACATGGGCACTGTTGCACTGTCGCCGGATGGTAATCACGTGCGAATCAAAGGCGGGGAAGTTTCCGGTGTCAGCGAGGAGGACCTCGCGGAGTACCAGGCTTTCCACAAACGAATGACCCGTTTCTCCGACCTGCTAAAGACCTATCTCAACCGGACCGCTCCCAGGCTTTCGCAGGACGCTAGTCGAGCGGACATGCTGAACCTTGCCCAATTCGGATTCGACATCCGCCGAATGGGGCGAACGGAGATGCAGGAATTCCTGCGCCTGATCGGCATGAATATTCGGGACGAGCTCGTCGAGCGATTCGAAAGCGGAGTGCTTCGCGGTGCATTGGCGCTGGATGCCGTCACGGGCACGCACCTCGGTCCCCGGTCCCCGAACACGATTTTGACGTACCTATACCGCCTCGCCGGCCGGCAGGGGGTAATAAGCCAGCCTGTTGGCGGCATGGGTGCGGTGAGCGACGCTCTGGCTAAATCGGCGCGCGATAATGGTGCGGTGATACGCATTGGGATGCCGGTGAAGCAAATTGCTATCACGGATGGTATCGCGACAGGCGTGGTCACCCATTCGGGCGAATCATTCGAAAGCAACCTGGTTGTATCGAATGCGGACCCCGTATCGACCTTCATGTGCCTGGTCGGTGTCAGGAACATCGAGACTGGTTTCACGCGCCGCGTCAGCAATATCCGTATGAAGGGCAATGCGGCGAAACTGCACCTCGCGCTCGACGGTCTGCCGCCGATCGACGGTGTCGATAAACGGGAGTTCGGCGATCGATTCGTTGTCGCGCCGGACGAGGTATATGTCGAAAAGGCTTTCAATCATGCGAAGTATGGTGAGACATCGGCGAAGCCGGTTTTCGAAATCAACTTTCCTTCGTTCCGAGATACCGGGCTTGCGCCGACGGGAAAACACGTTATGTCGGCCGTTGTGCAGTACGCGCCTCGGGAATTACGTGAAGGCTGGTCTGACGAAGCCCGGTCGGCATTCAAGACACTGGCGATCGAAACGTTGTCGGAATGGATGCCGGACCTATCAGGCAGGGTCACTGCGTCCGAGTTGCTGACACCGGAAGACATCGAAAAACAGTTCCATATCAATGGCGGGCATTGGCACCATGGCGAAATGGCGCTTGACCAGTTCCTGTTTACGCGGCCGATTGGCGGTTTCCAGCAATACCAAACGCCGATAGAAGGGCTCTATCTTTGCGGTGCTGGTACACACCCGGGCGGTGGCATCAGCGGGGCGCCGGGGCGCAACGCCGCGAAAGAGATTTTGAAGCAGGAGAAATCGTCATGACGGGAACCGTAGTTGAACTGGGTCGTTACCGGTCGCCGTTTTACCCGCGGCAGGAACCGTTAGATCGCCTGAACCGCTGGCACGAATGGAAGGGCTACTCGAGCGCGGACGGTTTTTACGATACGGTGCTCGAATACTTCGCGACACGAAATTCAGCTGGCGTATTCGATATTACGCCGATGACTAAGTACCGGATTACGGGTCCGGACGCGCTCGATTTTCTGGATCGGCTGGTGACCCGAAATATGCGCAAGGTCAAGGCGGGACGCGTGGCCTATGCCGTCTGGTGTGACGACGAAGGGCAGGTCATCGACGATGGCACGATCTTTCACCTTGAAGAAGGCGTGTACCGTCTGTGCTCGCAGGAACGGCACATGGCCTGGTTCAAGGCAGCCGCCATTGGCATGGACGTTGTCATCGTTGATGAAACCGAGGATATCTGTGCGTTGGCTCTGCAGGGACCGACGTCATTCAGCATCCTGAAGACGATGGGCCTGGACGGAATCGAGGCGCTACGGCCTTTTGGGCTGACTCATTTCGATTTCGAGGGTGAAGACCTCATGGTGTCCCGCACGGGATTCACCGGAGATCTCGGCTACGAGCTTTGGATTGCACCTGACAAGGCAATCGGGTTGTGGGATGCCTTATTCAAGGCTGGCGAGCATTACGGCATTATGGCGATGGGCACCGAAGCGCTCGAACATGGGCGCATCGAAGCCGGCTTCCTAGCGCCCTTCGAAGAATTCCTGCCTGCGCATACGACAGTCCGAACAGGTCGTTCTCGTTCGCCGCTCGAGCTCGGACTGGAATGGCTGGTCGATTTCTCTAAACCCTGTTTTAACGGTAAACGTGCACTCGTTGAAGAAAAGCAAAACGGTTCTACATGGCGACTGGTCCGCCTCGACATCGAAGGCAACAAGGAAGCGCACCACTCATACATCTATCCAAAACCCGGGGAAAAAGATGAGTGCGGTTTCATCACGTCAGCGATGTGGTCACCGGTTTGCAAGCAGAACATCGCGCTTGGCACGGTGCGCACTCCCTACGGTAACGTCGGTGACACGCTGTGGGTGGAAATCTACTATCAGCGCGAGATGCACTGGTCGCGCGTGATGGCTAAAGCCAAAGTCGTCGACGGGCCCTTCTGGGATCCACCCAGGAAGAAAGCGACTCCGCCAGAACCTTACTGACTTCGAACTGTCGTTGCATGACGCACCGGCTTGATCCGCTCCTTAGACCTCGCTCCGTCGCGGTCATCGGGGCGTCCGTTCGCGAAGACTCGATGGGGGACTGGGTGCTCCGAAATCTCGAGCGCAGCGGATTCGACGGCAATGTCTACCCAGTCAATCCCGGTTACGATGAAGTGCGCGGTCGCGAGTGTTTCTCATCCATCAGTGACCTGCCCGAGGCACCGGACCTCGCTATTTTTGCGATTGGCGATCATCGTCTCGAAGCATCGGTCGATGAAGCGATTGCGAAAGGCGTTCGGGCCGCCGTCATACATTCGTCGCTTTTTCTCGACGTTGATACGGAGCCTCCGCTTAAAGAGAGATTGAGACAAAAACTCGCTGAAGCCGGCATGCTTGTTTGCGGTGGCAATGGCATGGGCTTTTACAATATTCGGGATAATGTCTGGGCGTGCGGGTTCGACAGCCGCAAACACCCACCGGGTGGCAATGCGGCCATCATCAGCCAGTCCGGCTCGGGAATGTGCGGGATCATCGACATGGAGTCGAGGCTCCGGGCAAACCTGGCGGTGTCAACGGGTAGCGAACTGACCGTGACGATGGACGAGTACATTGACTTTGCACTCGACCTGCCGGAAACGAAAGTCATTGGCCTGTTCATTGAAACCGCTCGTCATCCCCCCGGATTCCGGGCAGCGCTCGAAAGAGCCTCGCGCAACAAGATTCCAATTGTCGCGATCAAGGTCGGCCGGACAAAGAAATCAGCGGAAATGGCGATTTCACACTCGGGCATGATTGCCGGCGATGATGCCACGTATAATGCTTTATTCGATCGGTATGGCGTACATCGGGTCACCGACATGGACGAGATGGCCACCGCACTGATCCTGTTCGCGGAACTTGGCCCGATCGGTTCCGGGGGACTCGTGAGTCTGCACGATTCGGGCGGCGAACAGCAGCTCATGGTCGATCTCGCGTTGGAGGCGGGCGTGCCGCTAACCGAGTTGTCGGCGGCAACGACTGCGAAACTCGATTCAGTACTCCCGCCCGAATTACCTGCCGTAAACCCACTGGACGCCTGGAGCCGGGGTGGCGAGGATTGGGCGGAGCACATGACCCGCTGCCTGTCGATCATGATTCAGGACGAGGGCGCCGCGATTGGCGGGTTGATCCACGACCGGGGTCCGGACGGCCTCATTTATCGTGCCTACACCGGTTACCTGAAAGAGGTGCGCAAGGCCAGCAACAAGCGCATTGCACTCGTCGGCTCCCTGCAGGGCCCCGCGGGCGATAAGCTAGCAATCGAATCCACCTGGAAAGGTATGCCGGTGCTGGACGGTGTCCTGAATTTCCTGAAAGGTGTCCGCGGTCTGATGGACTACCGAGATTTTCAGGCGTTGCCCGAGATGACTCCACTAGCTCCACCCGGCGAAGTAGTATCAACATGGCGGGCCCGCCTGGTGAGTGGAGAACCGATGGGCGAGGCCGAAGCCATGCAAATGTTGCGCGACTTCGATATTTTGGCTAGCAACAGCGTTACGGCTTGTTCGTTGGCCGACGTATTGATGGTGGCTGGCACGACCGGTTATCCGCTGGCGTTGAAGACGGCAGCCAGTGGCATTGCGCACAAAACCGAATTTCAGGGCGTCTGTCTCGATGTCGTTGACGAAGTCGCTCTGACCAGCGCCTATCGCGATCTGGAGAATCGACTGGGCCCTGAAGTCATCGTTGCACCGATGGCGGACTCCGGCATCGAATTGATATTGGGCGCTCGCCGCGACCCGCAGTTCGGGCCACTTGTCATCATCGGGATGGGAGGCCTGCTTGCCGAGACTGTTCAGGACGTGCAGTTTGCGTTGCCGCCGTTCGATGCCGCCTGGGCGCGACGGCTCGTCGACCGGCTGCGTTTTCGAAAATTACTGGACGGTGTGCGCGGTGCACCCGCGTCCGATATCGACGGATTCTGTGAAATGGCTGAACGATTCTCCGCGATGGTTCATGCCCTCGGCGAGGTGCTGCACGAGATTGACCTGAATCCTGTTATCGTTACCAGTAACCAGTGTATTGCTGTCGACGCACTCGTGGTCGGTAGCCAACGAGAGGCCTAGAGGCCAGAGTAAAGAAGAATGAGCACTGCATCTCTAACGGACTACAACCACCAGAAGTCAGCCTGGATCAGGCTCTCTGAATGAGTTTGATCGAGTACACCAGGAAGGGCGCTGTCGCCTGCCTGAAGCTCGATCGACCTGACAAGCTAAACGCGATAACGCGTGGGATGCTCGATCAGATCGGCACGTACCTGTCGGCTGTCGAGGTTGACGACGCTGTCAGGGTGGTCGTCCTGCATGGCGAGGGCCGCGCGTTTTCGGCTGGCTACGATCTCGATTTCGAGGGCTACGATGACCAGGACGCGGAGACGCAACTGCGGGCCGATCTCCGCAAGGACTTCGACGCTGTCATGCGTTTCTGGGATTTCCCTAAACCGGTCATCTGTGCGGTGCATGGTTACTGCCTCGGCTATGCAATGGAAATAGCGGGCGCTTGCGACATCGTGCTTGCTGCCGAGGGGTGTCGTTTCGGTGCACCCGAAGTGCGCTTTGGCAGTGGCATCATCTGCATGCTCCTGCCGTGGATAGTCGGCCAGAAACATGCCCGTGAATTGCTGCTGGTCGGAAGCGACAGGGTCGACGCGGAACGCGCGGCAGCCATCGGTCTTGTCAACCACGTTGTCCCGGCAGATGAGTTGCTCGGCAGCGCGCTCGCGATGGCAGGAGAGATTGCGCTGAACGACCCGTTATCGGTAGGTCTTACGAAAAAGGCACTCAATCTCAGCGCGGAATCAGCAGGTCTCCGCGCCGCGCTCGAGCAGGCGCTGGAGATCGATGTGGAAATTGAGTCGACCGAAACGCCCGAATCCGTCGAGTTCAACCGAGTCCTCGTCGAGGAGGGGCCGAAAGCAGCCATCGCTTGGCGCGCGGCGCGCCTGCCAAAGGAAACAGGGAGTTGAGCCTATGAAGACTGTCTACAGTGACTCCCACAACCTACACAGCGGACTCCTCGATCCCCGCGGCGAGACGTGGCGGGAGACTTCAGAGTGCCCGGCGCGGGCCAACAAAGTCATTGAGGCTATCCGTGAAAGCCAGGTGGGCGAGGTACTGGGGCCGGATAGATTCGATGAGTCGGCCTACCTGAGCATTCATGAACAACACTATCTCGACTTTCTGAGCAATGCGTGGGACGAGTGGGATGCCTCGGAAGAGACCGGACCCAACGCACGCCCGGATACGTTCGTCGGACCCGGTATGCGGCGGGTTACCAACGGTTCGATTGTAAGCAAGCTCGGCAATTACTCTTTCGATTCGACGACCCCCATCGTGGCTGGGACCTGGGAGGCAGCGAAGGCATCTGCCAATGTGGCGCTTACTGCCGCGAAGATCATCATGGGTGGTGAGCGTTCGGCTTTCGCTGCATGCCGGCCACCCGGCCATCATGCAACCGCAAATTTTTGCGGCGGCTATTGCTACCTGAACAACAATGCGCTGGCGGCGCAGTCTTTTATTGATGGCGGTGCAGCGCGTGTCGCGATTCTGGACGTCGATTATCATCATGGCAATGGCACGCAGAGTCTCTTCTACGAAAGGAATGACGTGCTGACGATCTCGTTGCATGCAGACCCATTACTTGAGTATCCCTATTTTCTTGGTTATGCGGATGAGCCGGGAGAAGGGCGTGGTCATGGCTTTAACATCAATTTTCCGCTGCCATTTGGCACTGGCTGGGATGCATACGGGACGGCGCTTCGCGATGCGGCTGGCCATATCGAACGCTTCTCGCCTGATGTGCTGGTAGTTGCACTGGGACTGGACACGTTCGCGGGAGATCCGACGACCCACTTCGATATCACGACCGACGATTTCGCACGGATCGGTCAGGCTATCGGCTGGCCCGGCCTGCGAACACTGGTTGTACTTGAGGGTGGTTATTCCGTCGAATGGATCGGCACGAATACCGTGAGTTTTCTGGACGGGCTCGAAAGCGGCGAATGACACATCGTGTGACACTGGCGCTTGAATTTTGAGGCCGTACGCGTTGCAATGAAGGCTATGAGGAGCTCTGTCCTTCTGATCCTTCTGGCGCTGAGTGCATCAGCTGTCGCCGACGACAGTTCACTCGACGCCGGCATCGAGGCTAGGCAGCCGTCTTGGCTGATCGAAGTTCCTGATTCTGTCACCGATATTCTCGTTGCTGAGACCGATGTCGCGACTATGCGCCGTTTTACCCGGTCTGATGGCATCATTGTCGAGATCGATAAACGCTACATGTCGATCGGGCTGAATGGTCCCGGCAAGGAGAAAGCGTGGGATCGACGCACGCCGCTCGGTGTTTACTTCATCACCGAAAGTCTCGATACGAGCAAGCTTCACGAAAAATACGGCGTCGCAGCTTTTCCGCTTGATTATCCGAATGCCTGGGACCGGTTTAACGAACGAACCGGCTACGGCATCTGGCTGCATGGCGTCGATCGCAATAATCCGCAGCGTCCGCCGCGTGACACCGATGGTTGCCTGGCGCTGCCGAACGACGAGATTCTGAAGCTGGTTGACAGGCTGGAACCCTTGGTAACCCCTGTGATTATTGCGAGAAAAATGCGCTGGGCTCCGTCTGTGGAAATGGAAAAACTTCGGCTGGAGTTCAGGCTTGCCATCGATATGTGGCGCGACAGCCTTGAAAAGGGCGATGTGCTGGATCACCTGTCGCTGTATGCCGACGATTTTCGCTATCGAGACATGGATCGCAGTGAATGGGAAGCATTTCGAATCAATGTCTTCGATTCAAGGACACTCCAGTCCGTCAGGCTGGAGGATGTCATGCTCGTCGCAGACCCGGAGGTCCCCGACCTCTACTTGAGTCGGTTTACGCAAGTGCTCGCGACAGCGGACGGGCCGGTCTCCACCACCAAAAGGCTATATTGGCGCAGGAACGAGGGACGACGCTGGCAGATCGTATCGGAAGACGCCGGTTAGTGACCGGAACGGGGCCAGCGTGCGCTGCTCTAGTTTTGACTAGCGAATGCTTTCGCGTTCGATGAGTTCGTCGACGAGTTCCAGCAGTCTCGGATAGCCGCCGGCTTCGGCAGCGCCGCTGCGGTATTTTCCGTTAACGACGACTGCTGGCACGCTCGATATGCTGTAGCGACGCGCCAGATCCTGAGCCACACGCAGTTTCTGTGCGACCTCGAAGGAATTCCACGTACTTTCAAAATCGGTGGCGCTCACGCCGTGCTTGGCCAACAGTTCCTGGATTGAATCGAAGGATGCGAGCCGGTTACCGCGACGGTGATACTCGGCAAACACCGCTGCTCGAAACGTCTCGGGGTCGGTAAATTTACCATTCTTCCCCAGTACCTCTTCCGTATAGTAAAGCTGCGCATGAAGACGGACGAGGGGGTTCCAGATAGCTGGTATCCGAACGAAACGAGCGTTCGCCGGCATGGATTCTTTCCAGCGGTTGATAAATGGTTCGAAGTCATAGCAGTGATTGCAGCCGTACCAGAAAATCTCCGCAACCTCGATCTTGTCCGCCCCGCCCACTGTGGGTTGTGTCGGCGTCAACCGGGCGTAGTGTGTTCCTTCCGTGAACTGCCAGTCGCGGTCGGCGTCCGCGGGTTCTGCCTGTGCCAGGATGATTGGTTGATCCTGGGCCTGCATGTCCTCTTCTTCCGCAGCCGACTCTTCGACAATCTGCGGTGCCGCTTCGTCTGCCTGTAACTCGTCGGCGAGTGTTGGCATCTCGACCAAGGCTTCCACCTCGGGTTGTACGGCAGCAGGTTCTTCTGCGACCGGTTGCTCTCCACCGCCGCAGGCGGCAACAAACAAAGCCATAAGTGCGGCAACAATACTGAATCGCTTCATCGGGAAACCTCCGGGAGGCAAGTTGCGTGAACGGTCCTTTCTTTCAGGCCAACGGTGACCGGCGGACGACGACTATCGAAACGGCCGATGGCCTTGCTGCCGAATGGCATAGCAGTCAAAATCTCGCTACCGTTCGGCTCAGTAAGCGCCAAATTATACACACATCGGGGCCCGTTCCCATGTCGCAATACCCGAATGCAAGGTTCATTTTGAGTGCGAACGCACTCTCCCAGTTCCCGCCGGATCAGGGTCGGGAAGTGGCTGTGGCCGGGCGATCGAATGCCGGCAAATCGAGCGCCATTAACGTCATCGTCAACCAGCGGCAATTTGCGCGGACGAGCAAGACGCCGGGGCGCACCCAGCTCGTCAATTTTTTCGAACTGGCACAGGGCAGGCGACTGGTCGACTTACCAGGTTATGGTTATGCGAAAGTGTCCGATAAAGTCCGGGTGCACTGGGGCCAACTCCTTCAGGGCTATTTTGAGTCGCGCGAAAGCCTGACCGGGTTGCTGCTGGTGGTCGATATTCGCCGCCGACTGACGGATTTTGACCAGCGCATGCTCAATTTTGCGGATGCTGTCTCCGTGCCCGTGCACGTACTCCTGACAAAGACTGACAAACTCAAGCGTGGGCAGGCTGCTACGGCGTTGCTCGAGGTGAGGAAGGCGCTGGGTGGCAGGGCATCAGTGCAGCTTTTCTCGGCGCTCAAACGCGATGGTGTCGCTGAGGCGAGTGAAGCCCTGGAGGGTCTCTTTGGAGGCTAACATAACGCTGGTGGCAGCAGGTGCCACCAGCGTTCAAGAAACGCAATAGACTTGGGGTAACCATATTGCAGCTTCACTTAGGGAGGTAAACGGACAAGTGACTTGTGCACTCAGGTACTTGTAATCATGATGGCAGCATTAGTTCCGTCAACTACGCTAGCCACTGGGTTTAGAAAGAGACGGAGTCAGATGATCTAGTGCGCCTCGTCCCAGTCTTTGCCGACGCCGGCGTCGACCCTTAAGGGTGCTGATAGGTCTGCCGCTGCCGCCATAATTGCGACAATTTCTGGCTGGACATCGTCGACCGACTTCTCTACGACCTCAAAGACCAGTTCGTCGTGCACCTGCATGATCATTCTTGCCGGCGCCCCGCTTTCGTTCAGCCAGCGGTGAACCGACACCATCGCCCGCTTGATAATGTCGGCAGCGGTTCCCTGCATCGGCGCATTGATCGCGCTGCGTTCTGCGTACTGTCGTCGCTGGGCGTTGCGATCGTTGATCTCTGGCAAGTAGAGGCGCCTGCCATACTCCGTTTCAACGAATCCCTGACTTTTCGCCTTCTCGCGAATATCGTCCATGAATCGCTTAACTCCGGGATAGCGGTCGAAATAGAGATCCACATATTCCTGTGCATGGCCACGACTGATACCAAGTTGCTTACCCAGTCCGAATGCGGACATGCCGTACATCAGTCCGAAATTGATGGCCTTAGCCGAACGACGATGGTCAGCAGTAACTTCTTCAGCGGCGAGTTCAAAGACCTCGGCCGCTGTCGCTGCGTGCACGTCTAGATCGTCTTGGAATGCGCCGAGGAGCCCTTCGTCTCCTGATAGGTGTGCCATGATCCTGAGTTCGATCTGCGAGTAATCGGCTGCGAGCAAAAGATGACCGTCAGGTGGTACGAACGCCTGTCGTATCTTGCGGCCCTCAGGCGTCCGGATCGGAATATTCTGCAGATTGGGGTCTGTGGACGACAATCGCCCGGTAGCCGTGACGGCCTGGTGGTATGACGTGTGGATGCGTCCCGTTGATGCGGAAATCTGCTCGGGCAGCTTATCCGTGTACGTGCTCTTCAACTTGCTGACGCTCCGATAG
>CAZWEW010000029.1:0-6269 GCA_964633055.1 uncultured Woeseia sp.
GTCGCACCGAAGACTGCGCATGATGTAGGATACGCCGGGCGTCGGCAGCGGTCCAAGCAGCAATACGTCAACGCCGGCAGCAAGGAAGCCTGCCTCAAGTGCCGAATCAAACATGTGGCCGGAAACGCGCGTATCCTTGCCGATGAGTACATTCCCACCCTCGGGCACCAATACCTGGGCTGCTGCACTGGCGAGTCTTAACGCAAATTCGGCGGTCATCGGGTCATCACCGACCGTGCCCCTAACACCATCCGTTCCAAAGTATTTCCTGCCCATCAGTTCATTTTCCTGTACTCAACTGAGTAATCACCTTTAGCGCATCCACCGTGCCGGCAACATCGTGGGTTCTAACGATCCTAGCACCCTTCCCAACCGCGAACACGGCCGCCGCAATGCTGGCAGCAGCCCTGCCATCCTGGGAACACCCGGTGAGATTGCCAAGTGTCTGTTTGCGAGACAATCCTATCAATAACGGGGCACCAAGAATGGTGAACTGGTCGAGGTTTGCAAGAATATCCAAGTTATGCGAGTCGTTTTTTCCGAATCCAAAACCGGGGTCCAGCATTAGCCTGTCCCGACTGATGCCGGCATCCAGGCATGCGGCCAGCCGCTCCTTGAGAAAATCGCACACCTCGGTGACAACATCCTCATAAGATGGCGCTGCCTGCATATCAGCGGGCGTGCCCTGCATATGCATAAGACAAACCGCAATGTCGTGGCTCGCCACAACCTCCATCGCGCCACGACGACGCAATGCATATACATCGTTGATCATGGCGGCACCGGCCGAGATAGCATCCCGCATAACCTCCGGCTTTTTCGTCTCGACAGACACCGGCACATCGAACCGGTCAGCAAGTGCTTCGATCACCGGCAATACCCGGTCCAGTTCCTTCTGAACCGTGACATCCGTTGAGCCAGGCCGTGTCGACTCACCGCCGACGTCGATTATCGATGCGCCGTCGCCGACCAATTTCTCCGCGTGCCGAATCGCATCGTCCAGGACCAGAAATTTCCCGCCATCAGAGAACGAATCGGGAGTCACATTCAGGACACCCATCACTTGCGGGCGATCTAGTGCGATGGAATACCTGCCGGCGGAGAGGCTCATGGGTTGAATAATAGAGCGACAGCCCGTGGGCTATCGCTCTTATCAATCACGCTGTCAGTTCTAATGCTCAGAGGCAGGACCGCCGATAGGCGTCACTGCGTCCTTTTTTTTCTTTTTCGGCGGTGGCGAATCATCAGGGTCATCCCAACCTTCGGGCGGCCTGGGATCTCTGCCTTCCATGATGTCCTTAACCTGCTCCATGTCGATGGTCTCGTACTTCATTAGCGCTTTTGCCATGGCGTGGAGCTTATCTTCCTGTTCTTTCAGAATAGATTCCGCACGCCGATAGTTACGATCGACGATTTTTCTGACTTCTCCATCGATCGTATGCACGGTCACATCGGAAACCTGCTTGTGCTGAGTTACCGAACGGCCGAGGAACACTTCGCCGTCATCTTCACTATAGGTCAGCGGACCCAGCTTCTCGGAAAGCCCCCATTTTGTGACCATATTGCGGGCAATATCCGTGGCACGTTCGATGTCATTCGAGGCACCCGTCGTAACGTGATCGGCACCCAGCGTCATCTCTTCTGCGATGCGTCCGCCGAATAATGTAGAAATATTACTCTCGAGCGACGACTTCGAAATGCTGTACTTGTCCTCTTCCGGAAGGTACATCGTGACACCAAGCGCACGGCCGCGCGGAATAATAGTCACCTTGTACACCGGATCATGATCGGGTACGCAGTAGCCGACGATCGCGTGTCCGGCCTCGTGATAGGCAGTATTGAGCTTTTCTTTCTCGCTCATGACCATGGAGCGACGCTCTGCACCCATCATGATCTTGTCTTTCGCCTTCTCGAACTCTTCCATACTAACGACGCGCTTGTTTAAACGCGCTGCGAACAACGCTGCCTCGTTGACGAGATTGGCCAGATCAGCACCCGAAAAACCAGGTGTTCCCCTGGCAATGAAAGCAGGCTTAACATCATCGTCGATCGGAACTTTTCGCATGTGGACCTTGAGGATCAGTTCGCGGCCGCGAATGTCCGGCAGCGGTACGACGACTTGGCGATCGAATCGACCCGGTCGCAGCAGCGCGGGATCCAGAACATCAGGACGGTTGGTTGCCGCAATAACAATAATCCCCTCGTTGCCTTCGAAACCGTCCATTTCGACCAGCATCTGGTTCAACGTCTGCTCGCGTTCGTCGTGTCCACCACCCAACCCGGCGCCACGATGACGCCCAACAGCATCCAGTTCGTCAATAAAGATAATGCAGGGTGCCTGCTTCTTTGCCTGATCGAACATGTCGCGAACGCGAGACGCGCCCACTCCGACGAACATCTCGACGAAATCGGAACCAGAAATTGTAAAGAAAGGCACACTGGCTTCGCCCGCTATCGCCTTAGCAAGTAGCGTCTTACCAGTACCCGGCGGTCCGACCATGAGTACGCCCTTCGGAATCTTCCCGCCAAGGCGCTGAAATTTTGAAGGATCTTTGAGGAAATCGACGATCTCGCCAACCTCTTCCTTGGCCTCATCAATGCCGGCAACGTCGGCAAAGGAGACACCAACTTGGTCTTCTCCCAGAAGCCGGGCCTTGCTCTTGCCGAAAGACATGGCACCCCGTCCTCCACCGCCTCCCTGCATCTGCCGCATGAAATAGATCCAAACACCGATCAGGAGGAGTATCGGAAAAGAACTGATGAGCAACTGGCCAATCAGGCTTTGCGATTCCGGCTCCTGCGCCGTGAAGTTGACACTGTTTTCTTCGAGAATACCGATCAGCGTGTTGTTGTCGGTCTCTGGGCTGATGGTGTAGTACTGCAGCGGCGGCCGACTACCGTAGTTGATCCGCTCACCATCGAATTCGACCCGCTGAACCTTGCCCGCACGAACATCCGTTAGGAACTCCGAATAGTCCGCCGGAAGCGGCGCCTGGTTACTGACCCCGGACAGGCCTTGCACCACCGACAAAAGCACGACGATGATGACGATAAAGACCAAAATATTTTTTGTCAGATCATTCACTTAGGGAATCACTCCAACGACCGATTTAAACTACATCTAACAATTTAGACACTACTACAGTTGATAGTTTCTCGCTACCAGGTACATCTCGCTACTGCTCGCCCTAGAAGCCTTTGGTTTCACCATTTTGACCTTCCCGAAACACTTCCTGGCATCACGGAGAAACTCATCGACTCCTTGCCCCTGAAACACTTTGCAGATAAAGCTGCCATTGCTCCCGAGGCATTGTGTCGATAGCTCGAGCGCCAACTCGGCAAGGTACATGGATCGGGGCTGATCCACCACCTTGTTGCCGCTGATATTGGGTGCCATATCGCTCATTACAAGGTCCGCGCCACCGGCCCCCAGCAACTCCGTCAATTGCAGCAAAGCAACATCGTCGGTGAAATCGCCCTGGATAAATTCAACCGCTGGTAGAGTATCCATCGGTAGCAGGTCAAGCGCGACAATTCTGGCCTTTCCGTCCAGTGTTTCGGTGACATACTGGCTCCAGCTTCCCGGCGCCGCCCCGAGATCGACACAGGGCATCCCCGGTTTCAACACGCGCTCTTTAGCCACTAGCCCTTTCAGTTTGAAAACGGCCCGGGAACGCCAACCCTCCTTACGTGCCATCTGGACATAAGGATCCCGTTCCTGACGATCACGCCAGGACCCGCCACTTCGTCTTGGTTTACTCATCGGTATTGTTACAATCGTGGCCCATGAATCTATCGGATGCCCAAAAAAAATTCCTGCGCGGCCTGGGCCATAGATTGAAGCCCGTCATCTCGATCGCTGATGCCGGCCTGACCAAATCGGTCTTTGACGAATTTACGTCAACAATCGAGCATCACGAGTTAATCAAGGTCCGGGTTCGTAATGATGACCGGAATGTACGCAATTCAATAATTCACGAACTGTGCGAAAAGAGTGAAGCGACTCTCATCACCAGAATTGGCAACGTCGCCCTCATCTTCAAAAAAAACGACCAGAAACCCGGCATCGCGCTGCCGCGTTAGCCGACGCCTATAAATACCTGACTTCGATAATCTCGTAGCGTTTTTCACCGCCCGGTGCCAAAAACGTAATCTCGTCGCCTTCATACTTACCTATCAGGGCACGCGCAATCGGCGAAGTATATGAGATCAGCCCTTCACTGATATCGGCTTCGTCCTCCCCCACGATTTTGTATGTCATCTCCGTGTCCGTCTGGCCATCGAGCAATTCCACAGTGGCACCGAACACAACCTTGCCCTTGGCATCGATGGTGGCCACATCGATGACCTGGAAGCACGACAGCTTGCCTTCGACTTCCTTGATGCGTCCTTCAATGAATCCCTGCTGTTCCTTCGCAGCGTGATACTCCGCGTTTTCCTTGAGATCGCCATGCGCGCGAGCTTCCGCGATAGCCTGAATGATCTGGGGCCTGTCTTCGGACTTCAGGCGTCGTAGTTCTGCGCGCAGCAATTTCTCACCGCGCACTGTCATGGGCACTTTGTTCATGCCGCCACCTCTTTATGCAAATCCTGCAGCCGATTCACGTCTCCGTCATCGAGATGCTCCAGCGCGATGCAGGTAGCAAGCGCAGCACCCAGTGTCGTGTAGTAGGTCACACCGTTTCTCACAGCTTCGGCTCGGATCGATTGTGACTCGCGAATCGCCTGCTTGCCCTCGGTCGTGTTAACGATCAGGGTGACTTCGCCATTCTTGATCATATCGACTATGTGCGGCCGCCCTTCCCTGACTTTGTTGGCCCGCCGGCACTCAAGACCAGCATCCTTGAGGTGCCTGGCGGTTCCGTTAGTGGCGACCAGTTCAAACCCGCGCTCGATAAGGACATTGGCGAGTTCCACACAATCATCCTTATCATGGTCGCGGACACTAAGTAACGCCGTACCGCCGGTTGGCAGGACAACACCTGACGCAAGCTGCGCCTTAGCATAAGCCTCCCCGAATGTGCGCCCGATACCCATCACTTCACCGGTCGACTTCATCTCGGGACCCAGGATTGGATCGGCACCTGCGAACTTGATAAACGGAAATACGGCTTCCTTGACGGAAAAATATTCAGGATTACGCTGATTCACGAAACCTTGTTCTTCCAGAGACTCTCCGACCATAACTCGGGCCGCGATTTTCGCGAGCGGTATGCCAATCGCTTTGGATACGAACGGGACGGTCCGCGATGCACGCGGATTTACCTCGAGCAAATAGACCACATTGTTCTGGATCGCAAACTGCGTATTCATCAGGCCGATAACATTCAAACCCTTTGCCAGCTTCACGACCTGTTTGACCAGTGTTTGCTGAATTTCCGGGTCGAGGCTAAACGGGGGAAGTGCACAACCGGAGTCGCCGGAGTGCACACCAGCCTGCTCGATGTGTTCCATGATGCCACCGATGAGTACGTGCTCGCCATCGCAGATCGCGTCGACATCGACTTCGGTCGCGAGGTCAAGGAACCGGTCGAGCAATACCGGGCTGTCATTCGACACACCAATAGCGGCCTGCATGTAGGCAAACAGATCGTCCCGACCATGCACAACCTCCATCGCACGCCCGCCCAGCACGTATGAAGGCCTGACGACGAGCGGGTAACCAACCTCGTCACCCATCGAGAGCGCCTCCTGCTCATTCCGGGCCGTACGATTCGGCGGCTGCTTCAGGCCCAGATCGTTTACCAGCTGCTGGAAACGTTCGCGGTCTTCGGCGAGGTCGATGGAATCCGGCGACGTTCCAATGATCGGTGCGCCCGCGGCCTCTAGGTCGCGTGCGAGTTTCAGTGGTGTCTGGCCACCATACTGCACGATGACCCCCTCCGGCTTTTCTTTTTCGATAATCTCCATAACGTCTTCGAACGTCAGGGACTCGAAGTAAAGTCGATCAGATGTGTCATAGTCAGTCGAAACCGTTTCCGGGTTACAGTTGACCATGATGGTCTCGTACCCGACATCACGAAGTGCCAATGCAGCATGCACGCAGCAATAGTCGAACTCGATACCCTGGCCGATGCGATTCGGACCGCCGCCGAGAATCATGATCTTCCGCTTGTTGTCCGGCAGCGCTTCGCACTCTTCCTCATAGGTCGAGTAAAGATAGGCGGTCGTCGTAGCAAATTCAGCTGCGCAAGTATCCACGCGCTTATATACGGGACGAACGCCGGCGGCACGGCGTCTGTTATAGATGTCCAATGGAGATTGGCGCA
>CAZWEW010000029.1:6279-8472 GCA_964633055.1 uncultured Woeseia sp.
GCGGGCGTCCGAAAAACCTTTTCGCTTGAGTCGCCGAAACCGCGCGCCATCCAACGCATCCGCGCCATCCTTGAGCAGCTGTTGTTCTTCCTCGACCAAATCTGCTATCTGCACGAGGAACCATGGGTCGATACCGGTCAGTTCGTAGATTTCTTCCAGCTCGAATTCGTGCCGCATCGCATCGGCGACCTGTAGCAACCTGTCCGAACCCGGCAACCGGAGATCCTGCCGCAACTGATCTCGATCCTCTGCATTCGTAAGCACAAGGACACGTTCGTCAAGGCCATCGATACCGGTTTCCAATCCACGAAGCGCCTTTTGCAGTGACTCCTGAAAATTGCGGCCAATTGCCATGACTTCGCCGACCGACTTCATCTGGGTCGTGAGTTTTTCATTGGCGCCGGGGAATTTTTCAAAAGTAAACCGCGGAATTTTTGTGACGACATAGTCGATCGTTGGTTCAAACGAGGCTGGCGTAGCGCCACCTGTAATATCGTTCTTCAACTCATCGAGTGTATAACCGATTGCCAGCTTGGCAGCCACTTTGGCGATCGGGAAACCGGTTGCCTTGGACGCGAGTGCGGACGATCTGGACACTCGGGGGTTCATTTCAATGACGAGCAACCGGCCATCTTCAGGGTTGACGGCGAATTGCACATTCGAGCCACCCGTTTCGACCCCAATCTTCCGAAGAACATCGATCGATGCATCCCGCATTCGCTGATATTCCTTGTCAGTGAGCGTCTGCGCCGGCGCGACAGTGATCGAATCACCGGTATGCACACCCATCGGATCGACGTTCTCGATTGAACAAATAATGATGCAGTTGTCATTCCTGTCACGAACAACCTCCATCTCAAACTCTTTCCAGCCGATCACGGACTCTTCCAGCAAGACCTCTGTTGTCGGTGACATCTCAAGGCCATGAGAGACGATCTGACGAAACTCTTCCTGGTTATAGGCGATTCCGCCCCCGGTTCCGCCCATTGTGAACGAGGGCCGGATAATGGTGGGAAAGCCAATGTCCGACTGTTTTTCGACCGCCTCATCAAGCGAATGCCCGATGACCGCCCTCGGTACCTCAAGGCCGATGTCCCCCATGGCTTTGCGAAAGAGCTCCCGGTCTTCAGCCATATCAATGGCCTCGCGTGACGCGGCAATCAGCTCGACATTATATTTTTCGAGTACGCCCTCGCGTACGAGGTCAAGCGCACAATTCAGGCCGGTCTGTCCACCCATGGTTGGCAGAAGTGCGTCAGGCTTTTCCTTGGCGATAATGCGGGCCAGCGTTGTCCAGTGGACCGGTTCGATGTAGACGGCATCCGCCGTTTCCGGGTCTGTCATGATCGTCGCGGGATTCGAATTCACCAGCACAACGCGATAGCCCTCTTCCTTAAGGGCTTTGCAGGCCTGGGCACCAGAATAATCAAATTCACAGGCTTGACCAATGATGATCGGACCCGCACCGATTATCAGAATGCTGTCAATGTCGGTGCGTTTGGGCATACAACTCAGACGAATCAGGTTTATGTTGGTAAATCACTTTAATATATCTATTTAACAAGTTGTTTTATAACTATAATGATATGGTTTTCTTGCGCAGGTTGTGTTTGCGTTGCTCCATGTCCTCGATAAACTTCTCGAACAGGTAGCACACGTCGTGTGGCCCCGGGCTAGCCTCAGGGTGTCCCTGAAAACTGTAGGCTGGCCGATCCCTGAGCGTGATTCCCTGCAACGATCCGTCGAAGAGCGACGTATGCGATACCTCAACATTATCCGGCAAGGTATCCGGATCGACCGCAAATCCGTGATTTTGGCTGGTGATAACAACCCGGCCGCTTACAATATCCTTGACTGGATGATTCGCACCATGATGGCCAAACTTCATTTTCAGCGTCTTCGCCCCGGCCGCCAGTGCAAGAAGCTGATGGCCGAGACAAATACCAAATACCGGCACACCGGTTTTCAAAATTTCTTGGATAGCGTTAATTGCATAGTCACACGGCTCCGGATCTCCGGGCCCGTTCGAGAGGAATACGCCATCCGGGTCGAGCGCCAGAACCTCTTCCGCCAATGTCGTCGCCGGAACGACCGTCACACTGCAATCGAGATCCGAGAGAATCCTGAGTATGTTGCGCTTGACGCCAAAGTCATAGGCCACAACATGATACGGAGAGACGCTGCGGCTCATGA
>CAZWEW010000029.1:8572-16439 GCA_964633055.1 uncultured Woeseia sp.
TTGACGCCAAAGTCATAGGCCACAACATGATACGGAGAGACGCTGCGGCTCATGACTTTTCTTCGATCGCCGAAGTTACTCCCATGTGACCATTTATAGCTGCGGTCCGTGGTCACGAACTTCGCAAGATCCATGCCTGCAATGCCGGGAAACTTTTGGGCGTGCTCAATGGCCACATTCGCGTCAGCATCGCCCGTTATGATGCAGCCGGACTGCGCACCCTTCTCTCGCAGAATTCGTGTCAACTGGCGCGTATCAATGTCGGCAATGGCGACTGTTCCACCTGAGACCAGGAACTCCTGGAGTGAACGCTCACTGCGCCAGCTGCTCGCCAACATGGAACTGTCGCGAATAATCAGACCCGACGCATGAATCCGTGAGGACTCCATGTCATCGCTGTTGACTCCGGTATTTCCGATATGCGGATAGGTCAGCGTAACGATTTGCCGACAATAGGAGGGATCGGTAAGGATCTCCTGGTAACCGGTCATCGCCGTGTTGAAAACGACTTCACCGATGGTTTGGCCTTCGGCACCGACAGAAACGCCTTGAAATACAGTCCCGTCTTGCAAAGCAAGAACTGCGGGCGTACTCAACAGCAATCCTTATTATTCAAACGCATATCCCAAATTGATAGCCGGACTCTGCGTACGTTAGATGCACAAAAGCGGAAGGACAGTGCCTTCCGCTTATGGATACGCCGACCATTCGACGACCCACCATAGTGTACTTGATTAAGAGCCCGTAGCGCCAGACGAAAATAAGTTCATTCCCCCCCTGGCAGGAAGGATTGTCGGCAAACACGTCCGGCTCACCTGAGTCGAATCCGTTACTGACCTGTACCCTCAAAAAATCGCTTTACAGACTCGAGCCACCCACGAGCACGAGGGTTATGGCGATTGCCGGAGCCATCGAGCAGGCCGTCGAATTCCTTCAATAACGCTTCCTGCTCGGCCGTCAGGTTAATCGGTGTTTCGACCGCAACACGGGCAAACAAGTCACCCTTCCGAGGATCACGCACCGTGATAACCCCTTTGCCCCGCAACCTGAATACCTTACCCGACTGGGTCCCCGCCGGAATTTTCAGCGAAACATGCCCGTCAATCGTCGGTAACTCGACCTCACCACCCAAAGTCACGATCGCGAAGCTGATCGGTACTTCGCAGGACAAGTCTGCTCCCGAACGCTCGAAAATCTTGTGCCGTGACACCCTAACTTCCACGTAAAGATCGCCGGGTGGACCACCATTGAGGCCGACTTCACCTTCACCGGACAACCGAATTCTGTCGCCATCATCAACACCAGGTGGAACCTTGACGTTCAATGTTTTCGTTCTGCCAACGCGCCCCTGGCCGTGGCAGCGACGGCAAGGGTCCTTGATAACCGTCCCCTGCCCTTTACAGGCCGGACAAGTTTGCTGAATGGAGAAGAAACCCTGCTGCATCCGCACCTGGCCAACTCCGCCACAGGTCGTACAGGTGGACGCATCTTTCCCTTTCTTGGCACCACTGCCATCGCACTCGTCGCAGGCAACCTGTGTCGGCACATCGATGGTGACGGTATCGCCGGCGACCGCACGCTCAAGATCGAGTTTCAGTTCATAACCGAGATCCGCGCCTCGGAACACCTGGCTTGAGCCTCGCCTCCCACCACCGAAAATATCGCCAAATACATCACCGAAAATATCACCGAAACCCTCGGCGCTGGATCCGCCGCCACCCGGGCCGGTGCGAACGCCTTCGTGCCCAAATCGATCATAGGCAGAGCGTTTTTCTTCGTCTTTGAGAATTTCGTAGGCTTCTTTCGCTTCCTTGAATTTCGTCTCGGCACTCGCGTCACTCTTGTTGCGGTCCGGGTGATACTTCATGGCAAGCCGTCGATACGACTTTTTAATCTCATCCTGGGACGCACCTTTCGACACACCCAGAATCTCGTAGTAATCGCGTTTTGCCATCTGGAGTCTTCAGTTAATCAACGACAGGGCGCCATTACTGACTCCCGGTCACTGTTGCCGGATGTTATTCCGATTTCTCTTTGTCGTCGTCTTCGACTTCCTCGAACTCCGCATCAACAACGTCATCGCCACCAGCATCCTTGGGCGACCCGGCGTCAGTTTCTTCCGCCGTTGCCTGTTCGGCATAGAGTTTCTGGGCCACCGCGGCTGAGGCTTCGGCCAGCGCCGCCGACTTCGCCTCCATGGTCTCCTTGTCACCATCGTCGAGGACCGCTTTCAAATCCGAAACAGCATTCTCTACTGCCAGGCGCTCCTCACCACTGACCTTTTCACCAGCCTCGCTCAACGTCTTCTCCGCGGCGTGGATCAAACCTTCTGCCTGGTTACGCGTGTCGACACGCTCGCGGAACTTCTTGTCCTCCTCCGCATGGCTTGAGGCGTCCGCCACCATCTGTTCAATCTCGTCGTCAGAAAGACCGCTCGAGGCTTTAATGACAATGTTCTGACTCTTGCCGGTCGCCTTGTCTTTTGCCGACACATTCAGAATACCGTTCGCATCAATATCAAACTGGACTTCAATCTGCGGCATTCCCCGTGGCGCCGGCGGAATGTCCGCCAGGTCAAATCGACCCAGCGACTTGTTGTCCTGCGAGCGTTCGCGTTCCCCTTGGAGTACGTGAATGGTCACTGCCGTCTGGCTGTCGTCTGCCGTCGAAAATACCTGCGTCTCATTGGCAGGAATCGTGGTGTTCTTTTCAATCAGCTTGGTCATGACACCACCGAGCGTCTCAATACCAAGCGACAGTGGCGTCACGTCGAGCAACAACACGTCCTTGACATCGCCAGCGAGCACACCACCCTGGATTGCAGCGCCGACGGCGACTGCTTCATCAGGATTCAGGTCCCTGCGCGGCTCCTTTCCGAAGAAATTCTGTACTTCTTCCTGCACCTTCGGCATACGGATCTGACCACCAACAAGGATTACATCGTCGATCTCGTTGACCTTGAGGCCGGCATCCGTCAGCGCGATCTTGCACGGCTCGATAGTCCGGACGACGAGTTCCTCGACAAGCGATTCGAGTTTAGCCCGGGTCAACTTAATATTGAGATGTTTCGGTCCGCTAGCGTCAGCCGTGATGTACGGCAGATTGACTTCCGTCTGCTGCTGTGTCGACAACTCGATCTTGGCCTTCTCCGCTGCCTCCTTCAATCGCTGCATGGCAAGAGGATCCTGGGTGATATCAACTCCGCTTTCTTTTTGGAATTCGGACGTCAGATATTCGATAACCCGCATATCGAAGTCTTCGCCACCGAGGAACGTATCGCCATTCGTCGCAAGCACCTCGAACTGGTGCTCGCCATCAACTTCCGCGATCTCGATTATCGAAATATCGAAAGTACCCCCACCGAGATCAAAAACCGCGATCTTCGCGTCGCCCCGCTTCTTGTCCATGCCATAGGCAAGGGCAGCCGCAGTCGGCTCGTTGATGATGCGCTTGACGTCCAGACCCGCGATCTTGCCAGCGTCCTTGGTCGCCTGGCGTTGTGAGTCGTTGAAGTAGGCGGGAACCGTTACGACAGCTTCGGTGACATCTTCACCGAGGTAATCCTCAGCCGTCCTCTTCATCTTCATCAGGACTTTCGCAGAAATCTCCGGCGGAGACATTGCCTTACCGTTTGCCTCCACCCATGCGTCACCATTGTCGGCTTTCGTTAACCTGTAAGGCACCATGTCAATGTCGCGCTGTACGACGTCCTCGTCAAAGCGACGTCCAATCAGGCGCTTTACGGCGAACAGCGTATTGTTCGGGTTCGTGACGGCCTGACGTTTGGCCGCCTGCCCCACCAGAACTTCTTCGTCCTTGCTGAAAGCGACAATCGACGGTGTCGTTCGATCGCCTTCGCTGTTCTCGATCACGCGGGGCTGGTCCCCTTCCATGACCGCGACGCAGGAGTTCGTGGTACCTAGGTCGATACCGATAACTTTACCCATGACTTGTCAACTCCAAGTGGATCAAATTCAACATTTATTACTTGGGCCTCGGGCTTGCGATTCAAGCGACAATTGACTCAAAAATCGTCCGATTAGGGTTTTTTTTCACTATTTTCGACGTTTTCCGGCGATTCTGCGGCAACCACGACACGCGCTGGCCTCAACAGGCGCCCGTTGAGCGCATATCCCTTTTGAAATACTGTGATTACGGAGCCCGGTTCAACGTCGTCGGAGGGCTGCATGGTCATCGCCTCGTGAAGCGTCGGATCAAACGGTTCACCCTCAGGATCCACTTCATCAACACCGAACCTCTGCATCACGGATACAAGTTGTTTTAGCGTCGCCTCGCTACCGGCCTGTAGGGTTTCAAAACTTGCTCCATCGGCGGCGAGCGACATTTCCAAACTATCGCAGACAGTCAGGAGATCGGCCGTAAAACGCTCAATCGCAAACTTGTGGGCATTTTCAACGTCCCGTGCGGCGCGTTTTCGCACATTTTCAAGCTCCGCCGCGACGCGCAGGTACTTGTCCCAGTGCTCATCGGCTTTCGCACTGAGTTCAGCCAACGGGTCATCTGCCTCCTTGTTGGCGCCCTGCCCCTCGGCCTCAATCGTATCGATATCGCCTTCCTCGTCCTCGTGGCGCTCGGACTCTGAATTCATCGCAAACACTCCAATCAACCGTGCCGGGCCACGCAATGCTCGCCCGGAATTTAGACTGCGGAGAATTTTGGGACTTCAGCGGCAAATATCAAGGGCCAGGCGTAACAATCGGTTCCGACAGCGTCCACGCCCCCAGCGATAATACTCCCTAATGCTTAGAGCTCAGTGCGGCCTCCAGGAGTCGAGCCGTGATATCAACAATTGGCACGACCCTGTCGTAGGCCATTCGAGTCGGCCCAATGACGCCGAGTACGCCGATGTGGTCATCGTCAACATGATAGGGCGCCGTCACGACACTGCAGTTGTCAAGAATCCGGTAGCCTGACTCGCGACCGATGAACACCTGAACCCCGGCGGCGTTAATACTCTTATCAAGCAGGTTGAGCATAAACTGCTTTTTGGAAAATGCATCGAACAAGTTTCGCAGTGTGCCTATATCCGACAATTCCGCGAAATCCATAAGCTTGGTTTCGCCGGCAATCAGCAATTCCTCCTTCGGTGCGGTGGCGCCCTCCATCGCGGACTGCGCGACCGAAATGATGTCGAGCATCGCCTGGTTCATCGAGTCTCGCGTCGATTCGAGATCATCGATCAGGTGGCTCCTGATCTGACTGAGGTCATGTCCGACGTAGTTGTCGTTAATGAAATTGGCCGAACGCTGCAGTTCGTCATTCGTATGCGGTTGCTCCGTGTTAAGCACCCTGTTCTGCACTTCGCTATCGTTAACCACCAGAATAGCGAGTATGCGATTCTCTGAAAGCGATAGGAATTCGATCTGGCGAAGGATTGAACGCTGCCCTTTCGGAACGCTGACAATCCCTGCGAGACTCGTCACGTCGGAGAGCAGCGTCGAGACAGAACCGAGGAACGTATTCGGATTGTTGGCTTGGCGGACCAGTTGATTCTTGAGCAGCTCCACTTCAGTTCGTGCGGGCGGCTTGAAACGAATCAGCGAATCAACAAACAACCGGTATCCTTCCGGCGTCGGTATGCGCCCCGCCGACGTGTGCGGAGCCGCAATCAACCCTAGATCCTCGAGGTCAGCCATGACATTCCGAATCGTTGCTGGACTGAGCTCCATACCCGATTTCCTCGACAGGGTTCGGGACCCAATCGGTTGACCATCCTGGATGAAGCGCTTAATCAGTATCTTGAGCAGCTGTTGAGCGCGTTCGTCAGGGAGCTCTGGGGTAATTTCCGTCGACATTCGTACCATTTCGGGGATCGGTTCACTAACACGCCGTGTTAGTGTGACATAAAAGTGTACAACGGCTTGGCGGCCGGTCAAAGGTCTGTAACAATCAATCGCACCACCCTTGGGAAGCCGCACAGGCCCGACTGCCAAAGTTTGAACCACTGATGATGCAAGAATTCAGTACCGTCGCCCTAGTCGGTCTTTACGCCGACGCCCGCGTTGCCAAGCCAATGCAACGGATAGCTGGCCATTTAAAAAAGGCCGGAATCACGGTCGTCACAACAGCCGACATCGCCGCCGAACTAAATACAGTGCCCGTTGAGGATGATGGGATTGCGGACATCGCCAACCTCATCGTAGCCGTCGGTGGTGATGGCACAATGCTCCATGCCGCTGCTCTGGCCGGTGACTCCGGGGTGCCGCTACTGGGCGTTAACCGTGGCCGGCTCGGCTTCCTGACAGATGTCTCCCCCGCGGAGATGCTTGAAAGTATTGACAGAATTCTTGCGGGCGACTACTCCCGCGACTCCCGGCTACGCCTTAAAGCAACACTCACCCAACCGGATAGGAGCGTCCGCCGAGCTCTCGCACTCAATGATGTTGTCCTGCAGCGATACGACACGGTTCGCATGCTCGATTTCGAAACCCGCGTGGCAGACCGGTTCGTCAATGCACATATGGGGGACGGCCTTATCGTGGCTACACCAACGGGGTCGACCGCCTACGCTCTGAGTTGTGGCGGGCCCATCATTGAGCCGACACTCGATGCCATCGTTATCGTCCCGATTTGTCCACATACCCTGAGTGACCGTCCCGTGGTTGTGTCGTCATCCCAGCATATCGACGTCTCGCTTCTGGAACGGGAAGACACAAACGCCGAAGTCAGCGTCGACGGTAATACGCTTGGCACTCTCGAGCCTGGTGGATCACTCAGGATTGAAGCATCAGCAAGTCGCATCACACTGATCCATCCACCCGGTTACGATTACTATGAGATTCTGCGCTCCAAGCTCAACTGGGGCAGGGACAGCCGCCGACAGACCGACGAAAGCGACTACTAGATGCTGACCAGTATCCAAGTCAGGAATTTTGCAATCATCGACGAAATCGAGATCGAATTCTCGCCCGGCATGACCGTGCTGACGGGCGAGACAGGCGCCGGCAAATCGATACTTGTCGACGCGATGGGCCTCGTGCTTGGCGAACGTGGTAGCAGTGGGCTGGTAAGGTCCGGGGCATCCCGCGCGGAACTCACGGCTGAATTCGATCTTGGCGATATCCCTGATGCCCGTCATTGGCTCGAGGAACAGATGCTCGATCTCGATGGCGAATGCATCCTGAGGCGAGTCATTGGCTCGGATGGGCGATCCAGAGCATTTATCAACGGCAACAGCGTTCCGCTGCAAAGCCTCAAGTCGCTCGGCGAGATGTTGCTCGATATTCACGGCCAGCATTTCCATCAGTCACTGGGGCGCCGTGACGTGCAGCGTACGTTACTCGATTATTTTGGCGGACTCGTCGACGTATCCCGGACAACTGAAACTGCCTACAGCGAGTGGCGAGCACTTGCTGACAAACTCACCAAACTGGAATCAGCAAACGCAGATCGCAATGCGAGGCTCGACCTGTTGAGATTCCAGGCGGATGAGCTCAAGGCTCTCGGCCTTGAGCCTAATGAATTCGAGACACTGGCGAGCGAACGTGACAAATTATCAAATCGCGGCCGTCTCGCGGAGGGCATCACCCACGCACTGGATCGACTCTACGACAGTGACCCGATCAACACGCAGTCGTTGCTGTCGGATGCAGCCAATTCCATTGAGGCACTAACAGCTGTTGACGAATCGCTGGGAGAGGTCTCAGCCATGCTGCAGGAAGCGGGCATCCAAATCACAGAGGCGTCGAACGAACTACGACGTTACGGCCAGGCACTTAATATGGACCCTGCGCGACAAGAGCAGGTCGAAGAACGCCTTGACGCCATCACATCGATCGCCCGAAAACACCGTATCGATCCAGAAGGAATTGATTCCCTGCAACGGACGGTGACCGACCAGCTCGAT
>CAZWEW010000030.1:0-16379 GCA_964633055.1 uncultured Woeseia sp.
AACCAAGGCGGGTAACAAGGGCGAAGAGTCGGCGCTCGCGGTCATTGAGATGGTTAACCTGCTGAGACAGCTGGACTGACGAAGGGCCACGATTCGTGAGTAATGCCGGTTCAAAAGGCGCCCGCAGTCGCGCGCGCGAACTCATCGTGCAATCGCTTTACCAGATGCAGATCACTGGGCACGACGAGGCGGAGCTGAAGGCGCAATTCCACAAGCGGCAGGAATATGCACAAGTCGATCAGCACTACTATGATGATTTATTGGGTGCGATCCTGAATTCCCGATCGGATCTCGAAGTGTCTATTGACAGATTCGCGGACCGCCCGGTCGGTCACCTCGATCCGATCGAGAAAGGCATCCTATTGCTGGGTTTTCATGAACTTAAAGCGCAGCCGGATATACCGTACAAGGTCATCATAAACGAATCAGTCAATCTCGCCAGGCGATTCGGCGCCGTGGACGGACACAAATACATCAACGCCCTCTTGGACAAAGCAGCCGAAAAACTGAGACCGACCAAGGACTAAGTTTGGACGAATTTGAAATTATTCGTCGCTATTTCACGCCGGATAAGACTGGTAAACATGTCATTGTGGGTGTCGGTGATGACGGTGCTGTAATGAGGCCAAAACCGGGACGCGATTTGGTGACCGTGGTCGATACGCTTGTCGCGGGGGTTCATTTTCCGGATGGCCTGGCAGCCGAAGATGTCGGTTTTCGAGCCGTTGCAGTCAACGTTTCCGACATGGCCGCAATGGGTGCCTGGCCGCGCTGGATGACGATTGCGTTGACCCTCGAAGGTGTTGTCCCCGACTGGCTGGCTGGCTTCGCCAATGGTATTCGCCTCGCTGGCGACAGATACGGTGTCGACATTGTTGGCGGAGACATGACACGCGGAACGGAGACCGTGATAACGGTCCAGGTGAGCGGTGATGTTAAGCGAGGGCGGGCGATGAAGCGAAACGGTGCAAGCGCGGGAGATTCGATATACATCAGCGGTTACCCTGGTGACGCTGCGGCTGGGCTCTCTATTCTGCTGGGTTCGCGTCCTGCTGACGGGACGAGGGCAAGAAACGACTACCTGATTCGCCGATTTGCGAATCCGGACGCACGGGTCGACCTCGGTTGTGCTATCGCTGGCACCGCCAGTGCCGCGATTGACCTGTCCGATGGGCTGTATGCCGATCTGGGAAAAATGCTCGATGCAAGTGGTGTCTCCGGTGTACTGGACGTCGACAGGATTCCCCTGTCGCCCGAAATATTGCGAATAATGAACGCGACTGATGCACTGAATCTTGCCCTCGGCGGTGGTGATGACTACGAGTTATGCTTTACCTCCAGTGATTCGTCTGTCGTCGAAGTGGGTGCAAGGCTTGATATACCGGTGACAAAGATTGGCAAAGTGAAGGAAGGTTCGGGAGTCATGTGCAAAAGGGATGGTGAATCCTTCAGGTTCGAACAGGCAGGCTACAGGCACTTCTGATGGTGAACCGTATACGCGTGCGCGACGTACTTACGGATCCGGTTAACCTGTTCGCTTTCGGTTTCGGGACCGGTCTCGCACCAATAGCGCCAGGCACTGTGGGTTCTCTGGTTGGCGTCCTGTTTGCCTGGCTGGCCTTGCCGCTTACGTTGGGATGGCGATTCGGGATTGGTATCGCGATCGTCGCTGCCGGAGTCTGGCTTTGCGGCGAGAGCGCCCGGCGAATCGGCGTACACGATCACCCGGGCATCGTCTGGGACGAGATCGCCGGCATGTACCTGACGTTACAGGTCGTACCACCGCAGGCAATGCTTTGGGTCTTGGGTTTCGGTCTCTTCAGGTTATTCGATATCTGGAAACCGTGGCCGATTCGGGACTTGGATCACAGAATGTCCGGCGGGATCGGAATTATGCTCGATGATCTGGTGGCAGCCCTCTATGCCGCGCTAATTCTGATTTTCGGGGGGCTCTTGATCGTCTAAAGGAAAGCGACATCGATGGCGCGGACACCTTACTTGTCGTCCTGCCTGCTGTATCGTCGGACACTGCGTCGAATCCTTATTGCGAGTCATTCTCGTTTCTGTACACTTGGCCGATCGACTCAATACTCTGGGATGTTGCTTTGTTGACGCTCGCCTCACTCGAACACGGTCGCAAATACGTCATCGATAACGTCGATGCCTCGGATCCCAATGTTCAGCGCTTGATGGTGTTGGGTCTTGTCGAGGGCGCTCAAATCGAATTGGCAAGCGCAGCGATCGGTGGCGATCCCATCGAATTACGGATGTTTGGCAACGCTATCTCTTTGCGGCGCGAACAGGCGCAACGTTTCTTCGTCGTGCTGGCCGAATCTGGTGAGTAGGTCAGTTGAATCCCGCGTAGCGGCAGACCAGATTACGATACGCCGGCATGTGCTGGCTAAGGTCGCGGTTGTCGGAAACCCGAATTCGGGCAAGAGCACGCTCTTCAATCGGCTGACCGGCCTGCGACAGCGGACGGGCAACTATCCGGGTGTAACGGTGGAAATGCACACGGGCGTGGCAAAATTCGGTGAGGAGAGTATTGAACTCATCGACCTGCCTGGCATGTTTGGCTTGTCCGCACATTCGCTCGAGGAACAAATCGCGGCCGACGTCGTGCTTGGACGAATTCCCGATATGCAAAGGCCCGGCGGCATTGTCGCGGTCGTCGACGCCACCCATCTTTATCAGGGCCTGTTCCTCGTACAGCAGTTGGTGGAGATAGGCATACCGGTCATGGTTGCCCTGACCATGACCGACGCAGCGCGTGCCGATGGCATCCAGATCGACGTCGATGCGTTAAGCAGGCATCTGGGCGGTCTCAAAGTGTGTCCCGTCGTCGCAACGACAGGGCAGGGTATCAATGATCTACTGGCAGCGCTCAGTGAGCTATCCGGGCAGGAGCCCCCCGAACCATTAACGAATTGGGGTGAACTCAATGATGTCTCGAGCCAACTCGCAACGCACCTGCCGGTGTCCGTTTCTCGCCACGAAATTGAGCGCGCACTCCTCGACGCGGACAGCGAACTCGCCAACGATGTCGCCGCAATGCTCGGAGACGATGGCGAATCGCGGTTGAAAGCTTGCCGTGAGCAGGTCTTCGGCAGTGAGCCGCCGCTCGCGAGCGAAGCGCGCCGTCGTTACAGCTGGGTTCGCCATGTGATGGGCGAGGTGCAAACGTCGGCCACGCCTATTACCACACTGGGCTCGCGGGTCACTCATTTCATGAACCGGCCGCTTCCAGGGACCATCGGTCTGTTCGTCGTCATGGCTGTAGTATTCCAGGCCGTTTTTGCGTGGGCGACACCCTTGATGGACGCCATTGACAATGGTGCCGTATTCCTCGGCGCTGCCATTCACCAGAACCTGGGCGAAGGCGCGTTATCGAGTTTTTTAGCGGACGGTGTCGTGGCGGGAGTCGGCAGTGTTGTTATATTCCTGCCGCAAATCCTGATCCTTTTCCTGTTCATTATTTTTCTCGAAGATTCGGGCTACCTCGCCCGTGCCGCATACCTGATGGACCGCTTGATGCACTCGGTCGGACTTTCGGGCCAGTCGATTATTCCGATGATTTCGAGCTTCGCCTGTGCCGTCCCGAGTATCATGGCGACGCGTGTTATTCCGAACCGCCGCGATCGAATCGCGACCATCCTCGCCGCGCCGTTCATGACCTGCTCTGCACGATTGCCCGTTTACGCCTTGCTCATAGCAGCATTCGTGCCTGCGAAGGATATTGGATTCCTAAATCTGCAGGGCATCGTGTTGTTTGGTCTGTACATGCTGGGCATTGTTGCCGGTCTTGTGACGGCGCTGGTGTTGCGCAAGACACTACTGCAGGGTCCCAAACCCACATTTGCACTGATGCTGCCTGCATTTCGCAGGCCGAACTGGCAGACGGTGCTGATGCAGTTGTACAGTCGCGTGAGGATATTCCTGAAACGTGCGGGGACGGTGATATTTGCAGTGGCGATGGTTGTCTGGGCGCTGGCCTACTACCCGCGGTCCGGGGAAGTCGAGGCGTTGTACGCTGAACAAGCCACCATGCTGGCATCGCGACTGTCGGACACGGAACTCGAAATAGCGCTTGCCGATCTGGAAAATCAGCAGGCCGCCGCGCAACTTGAACAAAGTGTGCTCGGTCGTGCCGGCAAGGTCATCGAACCGGTATTTCGTCCGCTGGGTTGGGACTGGAAGGTCTCGGCTGCGGTGATTGCGAGTTTCCCGGCACGCGAAGTCGTTATCGCGGTGCTGGGTACCGTCTACGCCGTTGGTGATGAGGCGGACGAGGCTACATTGTCCGAACGCCTGATGTCAGCGAAGCACGCGGACGGCAGTCCTGTCTACACACTGCCGATGGTCATTGGTTTGATGATTTTCTATGCTTTCTGTCTGCAGTGCGCGGCGACGATTGCCGTTATACGTCGTGAAACCAACGGCTGGGGCTGGCCCCTGTTTGCGTGGAGTTACATGACGATCCTGGGCTACCTCGGTGCACTGATCGCTTTCCAGCTGGGTAGCTAGTCGTCCTGTTCGTCGTCGGCGGTAAATTGCTCGAGGGCATCCTCTCCTCTTGAAGATTTCAACAGGATTTCGACTTTCTGTTCGGCTTCCCTGAGCGCTGCTTGGCAGCCGCGGGTGAGCTTGATGCCTTCTTCGAACTTCTTCATTGCTTTTTCGAGCGGCAGATCGCCACTTTCTAACTCTTCAACGATTGATTCGAGGTTGGCAAGAGAGTTCTCTAGATTGATTTTTTTTTCTGCTGTCATTTCGTTGTGTTCCGGCATGCAGTGGTCGGCTACGCTACCTCGGTAACGAATATCGGTCAACGCTGATCACCCGTTGACAACCAGAAGCCCCGGGCATACAGTCGCGCTACGTTTTAGACTCGGTCTAAGTAAGAATGGTTGTCAGTATTCAGAGGAAACACAAATGACACTGAAGGGTTCCCAGACAGAAAATAATCTTAAAGAGGCTTTCGCCGGAGAATCGCAGGCGAATCGTCGTTACCTGTATTTCGCGGCTAAAGCGGACGTTGAAGGCTACAACGATGTTGCCGCCGTCTTCAGGTCAACTGCCGAGGGTGAGACGGGTCATGCCCATGGTCATCTCGAGTATCTTGAGGAAACCGGTGATCCGGCAACGGGCCTTCCGATCGGATCTACCTCAGAAAACCTCGCCGCGGCGATTGCTGGTGAGACGCATGAGTACACGGATATGTACCCAGGCATGGCGAAGATGGCCCGAGGCGAGGATTTCGATGAAATCGCAGACTGGTTCGAGACGTTGGCCAAGGCCGAGCGGTCTCATGCCAATCGTTTCCAGAAGGCGCTTGATACGCTGGACGATTAATTAAGTAGCTGGGCGGTTGCCCCGCCCGGCTACCACTATCTTGATGACACTACCCACGGACAAGCGCGAGGGCAGTCTGGGCGCACCCATTCGCCACGCCGTTGACTGGCAGTCAGACGCGTTCTACGACGAAGACGCGCTGATGACGGAACTCGAGCGCGTTTTTGATATTTGCCATGGCTGTCGCCGATGCTTCAATCTCTGTAATTCGTTTCCGACGCTATTCGATGCGGTCGACGAATCCGAGAGCATGGAGCTCGACACGGTTCCGAAGCGCGTCTACTGGGACGTTGTCGATCATTGCTATCTCTGTGATATGTGCTACATGACCAAGTGTCCTTATGTGCCGCCGCATGAGTGGAATGTTGATTTCCCGCACCTGATGCTGCGGGCCAAGGCCCAGAGGTTCCGGCAGAAGGGTGCTACCGTCGGTGAACGCCTGATGACGGCGACCGATACGGTCGGTCGTTTTGCCGGGATTCCGGTTGTTGCGGAGGCTGTCAATGCGATCAATCGGAGTAGCTCGGGTCGTAAAGCCCTCGAGTCAACTTTTGGGATTCACCGACACGCGCCGGTCCCCACTTACCACGCAAAAACTGCACGGAAACGACTCAGTACATTGAGCGGAGCGGATAGGACAGGCGAGGCGGCTGGCAGAACGAAAGGTCGTGTCGTGTTGTTTACGACCTGCTACGGCAACTACAACCTGCCGTCAATGGTGCAGGACCTAGTAGCGATTTTCGAACACAACGAGATCCCTGTCGTTCTTGTGGAAAAGGAAGTTTGTTGCGGCATGCCGAAACTCGAGCTTGGCGATCTGGATGCTGTGGACAAGGCGAGGAAGGCCAATATTGCCGTGTTAATGCAATGGGTCGATCGTGGCTGGGATGTCGTGACGCCGGTGCCGTCCTGCACGTTGATGTTCAAGCAGGAACTGCCACTGATGTTTCCGAATGATGGGGACGTTCAGGCTGTTCGTAATGCTGTCTTTGATCCCTTCGAATACCTGGCGGAGCGTAACAGGTCAGGCCTGTTGAAGACCGATTTCCAGAACAGGCTGGGTAAGATTTCCTACCAGGTTCCGTGTCACCTGCGTGTTCAGAATATTGGGTTAAAGACCCGGGATATTCTGAAGTTGGTTCCGGAAACGGAGGTGGACGTCATCGAGAGATGTTCAGGACACGACGGCACCTACGGCGTCAAGGAGCAGACCCATGACATTTCGAAGAAGATCGCTCGTCCGGTTGTGAGGCGGCTTGAGAAGAGCGACAGTGACTATTTTGTGAGTGACTGTCCGATGGCTGCTGTGCAAATCGCTGAAGAAGTCGAGGGTCATGACGGAGGGAATCCGCTGAGCCTTTTACGTCACGCTTACGGTATCTGATATGGAAAAACTGACACGGGAATCGTTGCTCGGCTTGGAAGTCTATTCTGACCAGCGCGATCACTTCAGACAGGTGGTGATGGCGCACAAGGAGAATCGTCGCTTACCGCTTGGCACGAATGCAACGCTCTATTTCGAAGACCGGCTGACCATGCAGTATCAGGTACAGGAGATGCTCAGGATTGAGCGCATTTTCGAGGCCGAGGGGATACAGGAGGAGCTGGAGGCTTATAACCCGCTGATACCGGACGGGAACAACTGGAAAGCGACGTTCATGCTCGAGTTTCCCGATATCGAGGAGCGTCGGGGTATGCTGGTGGCGCTGGTTGGTGTCGAAGAAAAAGTCTGGATGCAGGTTGGCGATAGCGAGCGTATCTGGCCTATTGCTGATGAAGACCTGGAACGCGCCGATGAAGACAAAACGTCGGCGGTGCACTTCCTGCGATTCGAACTGTCTACGGAAGACATTGATTCACTGAAAGAGGGCGCGCCAGTTTCGGCCGGCATCGCTCACGAGAATTACCGGGTCGAGGTTCGGCCCGTCGCAGCAGAAATTCGCGACGCGCTTGTCAAGGATCTTGACTGACCGTATTTTTCCACCAGACGTGTTCTCCGTGCATGGTTGAGCCACGAAACGCCTGTTTCTTTCGCCGGTTGATGTGTCTCATGGCGAAGCGCAACCGATGTTTTTGCGCTAGAATTCCGGGCGTATACCTCTCCTATTCCGCTTGGGGCAAAACGAGTAGTGAGTAAACGATACGATGCGGCCGACATCGAGGTGCTGAGCGGCCTCGAACCCGTTCGGCGCAGACCGGGAATGTATACCGACACATCCCGACCGAACCACCTCGCGCATGAGGTTATTGATAACAGCGTCGACGAAGCGCTTGCAGGGCACTGTAAAAAGATTGAAGTGACGCTGCATGCCGACGGTTCGGTCGAGGTTCAGGATGACGGTCGCGGCATGCCGGTTGACAATCATCCCAAGGAGAAAATTCCCGGCGTCGAGCTGATTCTTACCCGTCTGCACGCCGGCGGCAAATTCAACAAGGACAATTACCAGTATTCCGGCGGCCTTCATGGTGTTGGCGTCTCGGTCGTCAACGCCTTGTCTGAGAATCTCGAGGTCTGGATTCGCCGCGACGGCAAGGAGTACAACCTGAGTTTTAGCGGTGGCAAGAAGCGCGGGAAACTTGAGGTTGTTGGCAAGGTCGGCAAAGCGAATACGGGCACGACGATCCGCTACTGGCCGGACCCACAATATTTTGATTCGGCCAAAATTTCCGTCTCAAAACTGAAACATGCACTTAAGGCCAAGGCCGTACTTTGTCCCGACCTGACGGTCAGGCTCAAGATCGAGAAACCGAAGGAACTCATCGAGTGGAGGTACACGGGTGGTCTCGAGGAATACCTGAAAGAGTCTATGGGTAACGCCCAGTACTTGCCTGAAGAACCCTTTTCTGGCTCCCTGGCCGGAACGCACGAGGCGGTCGACTGGGCGCTGGCGTGGCAGACTGATGGAGGGCAGGATACGGCGGAGAGCTATGTCAATCTCGTGCCGACTGTACAGGGTGGTACGCATGTCAATGGATTGAGAACCGGACTGACCAACGCAATCCGTGAATTCTGCGTCTTTCGGAACCTGCTGCCACGTGGCGTGCAGCTCGCCCCGGAAGACGTGTGGGACGGGCTCAATTTCGTACTCAGCACCAAGCTGGAAGACCCTCAGTTCTCCGGACAGACCAAGGAGAGACTGTCGTCGCGAGAATCGGCGGCCTTCGTGTCAGGTGTCATCAAGGATGGCTTTGCGCTCTGGCTGAACCAGCATCCCGAGACCGGTGATGCTATCGCACAGCTTGCTATCTCCAAGGCCCAGAAGCGTCTCAAGGCGGCGAAGAAAGTCGTTAGGAAGAAAGTCGTTGCGGGACCGGCGTTGCCAGGTAAACTCGCCGACTGCACATCTCAGGAACCCGAAATGTGCGAAATTTTTCTCGTCGAGGGTGATTCGGCCGGCGGATCGGCCAAGCAGGCACGCGACCGGAACACACAGGCAATCATGCCGTTACGAGGAAAAATCCTGAATACTTGGGAGGTCGATGCATCCGAGATACTCGGGTCGCAGGAAGTGCACGATATCAGTGTGGCTCTCGGCGTTGACCCGGGTAATACCGCACTCGACAATCTGCGTTACCACAAGATCTGCATACTCGCGGATGCGGACTCGGACGGGCTGCACATTGCGACACTTCTTTGCGCGCTTTTTCTCAGACATTTTCGCGATCTCGTGCTCGCCGGGCACGTTTATGTCGCGATGCCCCCACTTTATCGCGTCGATGTGGGCAAGGAAGTGTACTACGCCCTCGACAATTCGGAACGTCAGGGCATCCTGGACCGGATTGGTGCAGAGAAACTTCGGGGGAAGGTAACGGTGACGCGATTCAAGGGGTTGGGAGAAATGAGTCCCGCCCAGCTGCGCGAGACGACGATGAACCGGGACACCCGGCGTCTCGTGCAATTAACGATCAACGCGAACGACAAGACCGATCAGACGCTCGATATGTTGTTGGCGAAGAAGCGATCCGGAGACCGACGCAAGTGGCTCGAGAAAAAAGGCAACTTGGCAGAAGTCTGATGGGGAACGGACCAAATGAAGCATAGTCGCGCAGCGATTTTTCAGGACGACAAGACATGCAGAATCAGCTAAACCTCGAAGGAGTAGAGCAGCAGTCACTCAAGGCATATGCAGAGAAGGCCTACCTCGACTATTCGATGTACGTAATCCTCGACCGGGCATTGCCACAGATTGGGGACGGACTGAAGCCGGTGCAGCGCCGAATCATCTACGCGATGAGCGAGCTGGGTCTGTCCGCGGGGCAGAAGCACAAGAAGTCGGCACGCACTATTGGTGACGTCATCGGCAAGTTTCACCCCCATGGCGACTCTGCGTGCTACGAAGCGATGGTGTTGATGGCACAGCCGTTCTCCTACCGATACCCGATCGTCGACGGACAGGGCAATTTCGGTTCGACGGACGATCCGAAGTCGTTTGCCGCGATGCGCTATACGGAATCGGGTCTCCGTCCTTATGCGAAAGCCCTGTTGCAGGAACTCGAGCTGGGTACCGTCGAATGGACGCCGAATTTTGACGGTACGATCAACGAACCCGTCGTCCTGCCGGCCCGTCTGCCTAATTTGTTGTTGAATGGCACGACCGGCATTGCAGTCGGCATGTCAACTGACGTGCCACCTCACAACCTGAACGAAGTTGCCAGCGCGCTCGTCCACCTGATCGACAATCCCAAGGCGCCTGTCGCAGCGCTGATGAAACACATCAAAGGACCTGATTTCGCCACAGGTGGCGAATTAGTTTCGCCACGTGAGGACATCAAAGAAATCTATTCGTCGGGCAGTGGCACGTTGCGGCTGCGTGGGTCGTACAGGAAAGATAACGGCGATATCGTGATCGATTCACTGCCTTACCAGGTGTCAGGCAGTAAAGTGCTTGAGCAAATTGCGACCCAGATGCGCAACAAGAAGCTACCGCAGGTCGAAGATTTGCGGGACGAATCGGATCATGAGGAACCTATCCGGCTCGTGATCACGCCGAAGTCACGCAAAGTGGATGTCGACGAACTGATGTCACATCTGTTCTCCACCACCTCACTCGAGCGCACCGTACGCGTCAACATGAATATCGTTGCACTGAACGGTCGGCCAAGGACCTTCAATCTCGTCGAGCTGCTTGCCGAGTGGATTAAATTTCGTAAGGAAACGGTAAAGCGTAGGCTCAGGCACCGTCTGCAGATCGTTGTCGATCGATCGCACATTCTTGATGGCCTGATGATCGCCTACCTGAACATCGATGAGATTATCAGGATCATCCGGACGGAAGACGAGCCCAAATCCAAACTGATGAAAAAGTTCCGGCTGTCGGACAGTCAGGCTGAGTCAATCCTGAATCTTCGCCTGAGAAAGCTTGCGAAACTCGAAGAAATGAAGATCAAGGGTGAGCAGCAAGAGCTCGACGAGGAACGAAAGATGCTCGAGCAAACACTGAAGAGCGCCGCACGCCTCAAGACGCTGATCAAGGAAGAGATACTGAGCGACGCTGAGAGTTACGGCGATGAGCGGCGCACAGTCATCGTAGAACGGGAAGTGGCGCAGGCGCTGGATGAAACGCAGCTCGTAGCCAGTGAACCGGTCACTGTCGTATTGTCCAAGCGCGGCTGGGTGAGGGCGGCCAAGGGCCACGAAATCGACCCGCTGACACTCAGTTACAAATCCGGTGACGGTTATCTCGCGTCAGCGCAGGGGCGTAGTAATCAATTGGCGATGTTTATTGACAGTACCGGCAGGGTATACAGCTGTCTCGCGCAGATACTATCGTCAGCGCGCGGCCAGGGCGACCCGTTGTCGGGTCGCTTCAAGCCGCCGGATGGCGCGGAATTCTGTGGAACTATGGTAGGTCAAGTGGATGACCGTTACCTGCTGGCCAGCGACGCCGGCTACGGTTTCATTGCGACGCTCGAAGATCTGGTTACCCGGAACAAGGCGGGTAAAGCGGTTCTGCGTGTCCCGCCGGGTGGCAAGGCAGTAGTTCCATCGCCGGTCCCGAGGGAAACGAAATGCCGTATCGCCGGTGTATCGTCCATCGGCCGGCTGCTGTGTTTCGAAATGGACGAACTCCCAGAGCTCGCGAAGGGCAAAGGCAACAAGCTGATCAACATCCCGGGTCCGAAATACAAATCGGACGAGGAGACGATGGTGGCCGCATGTGTGATCCCGGAAGGTGGCAATCTGCAGGTCCACACCATGTCACGAAAAATGACGCTCAAGTGGGATGGTCTCGATGATTATTATGGCGAGCGCGCGCTGAGGGGGGGGCTGCTTCCCAAGGGATGGCGAAAGGTGGAGCGGCTGATCGCCGGACATCCGCGTTAGCATCGGCTGCGACGACCCGCCTTGTTACCGTCGGTCAGTGTTTGTGGAGTCGCTATTGAGTGACGCTTCCCTTGTTGCGCTCACGCGCTTTATGTTCCCTTGTTTTCGCAGGTATCATGGCTCTCCCTCGGAGCCCGTCCCTCCAAGCAGAATCGAAACCGAACAGGCACCTTAATGGCCAGTTACAGCACTAATGAATTTCGCTCAGGTTTACGAATAATTATCGACAATGACCCTTGCATCATAGTTGAGAATCAGTTCGTCAAGCCCGGAAAAGGACAGGCATTCAATCGCGTCCGGATCAAGAACTTAAAGACCGGAAAGATTGTCGACAAGACTTTCAAGTCTGGCGAAAGCGTCGAGGCGGCAGACGTCCTTGATACGGAAATGCAATACCTCTACACGGACGGAGAATTCTGGCATTTCATGGTGGCCGACACATTCGAACAATACGCTGCCGATGCCAAGGCTGTCGGTGATGCTAGCAAATGGCTGACCGAGCAGAACGTTTGCCAGATCACCCTTTGGAATAACCAACCATTGATTGTGGCTGCACCCAACTTTGTCGAACTCGAGATTATCGAAACGGACCCGGGTGTCCGTGGGGATACCGCGAGCGGTGGAGTCAAGCCAGCCACCCTTTCAACGGGTGCGGTCGTTCGGGTGCCCTTGTTTGTCGAGCAGGGTGAAGTGATCCGGGTGGATACACGATCGGCAGAATACGTGGCCCGCGTCAAATAAAACCTTAGCCAGCCGCGTGGATGCGGTCGGTAAACCGGGTGCAGAGCAACTCGATGTCCGACTGATGTTGTGGCGTGAATCCCGAAGGTGACGGATAGTTATTGTTCAGCCTGCCGATCAGTTTACCTTCTACGGTCAATGGAACGATGAGTTCGGAGCTCGAGGTGGGGTCGCAGGGCCCGGAGTGAAGGTCACGGCATCATCGATACGATCGAGTCCGGCAGCGATCATCAACATACGGTCGAATCCGAATGCTACGCCAGCGCAGTCGGGCAGACCGCTTCGCAGCGCATCGATGAAATGTTCGTCGATCCCGATATCCGGTTTGCCGGAGGTAACCCGTTTCTTTCGGTCCTGCTCGAATCGAGCCTGCAACTCGTCTGGATCCGTGAGTTCGACGAACCCATTGGCAAGTTCCACGGTACCACAGTAAATTTCAAATCGATCCGCGACCGAAGGGTTTGCCGGACAAAGTCTTGCGAGTGCAGCCTGACTGGATGGGTAGTGTTGGACAACGGTCAGTCGATCTTTGGGAAAGCCAGGGGAGATGCGTGCCACCATTGCCAAGTCTAGCCAGGCGTCCCGATCCTCGCCGACGGCACTGCGTAGCGACTCGTCTGCATCCAATGCATCTGCAATATTCCCGGCTGCAGCCGTCAGTGGATCCAGCGACAATACCGCTGTAAAGATGTCGCGGTATTCGACGATTGATGCTTTTTCGGTGATAGCATCGGACATCAGTTCGCTCGCCAGCGACAGTGCATCGTTGACGATCTCGCGCAAACCGAAACCAATACGGTACCACTCGATCATCGTAAATTCTGGAAGGTGGTGTGGGCTGAGTTCCCCGGCGCGGAACACCGGGCCAATGCTATATATGTCCGGAAAACCAGCAGCAAGAAGCCGTTTCATGCAGTGCTCGGGTGACGTATGTAGCCAGGTCGTTCGATCATTTAGCGACAATGAAACACTGTCTATCGATGGATCGGTGACGGCATGCTGCACCAGTGCGGGTGTCGTGACTTCAAGTATGTCTTTTTGCTCGAAGTACCGGCGCGTGCACTTGAGCAATGCAGCACGCAGTTTCGCCGTTTGCCGGGTGGCCCTGGGTTTCCAGGTCACCTCGAGTCCCGCAGTGTGCCGATCGCCTGACCCATACTGACCGTGTCGCCCGCACTGATTCCGACAAATTGATTACTGGTGCCTGGTGGAAGCAACAGGATGACCGTTGATCCGAGGTTGAACCAGCCGATCGTTTCGCCTTTGTCGAACGAGCGTCCTGACCTAGATAGGTCGATATCCTCTGCGATACCTTTGTGCCTCGGCCTGACATCACCAGTCCATTTCGTGTAGATCGTCCCCACATTAATCGCACCGACAAAAAGAATAACCATCGGGCCCGAAGCCGTTTGAACATGACAGGCAACACGTTCGTTGCGGGCAAAGAGCATGGGCAGGCAGCGCACGGTCGAGTCGTTGACGCTGAATAGCGTACCCGGGATGTAGTGGGCTGATTTGATTTTGCCGGTGAGTGGTGCGTGTACCCGGTGATAGTTGTATGGGGCGAGGTAGAGGGTTATGAACGAGCCGCCACGGTAGATGGTCGCTTCATCCGTATCTGTGGCTAGCAGGTCAGTCAACGAATAGTGAAGGCCTTTGGCCTGAAATATATCATCGTCCTCGATTTGACCGCGGGCACTGACGGTGCCGTCAACCGGGGAGATGATCGTATTGGTGCCGCCGTCGATCGTTCGGGCTCCAGGTGACAGTTCTCGTATAAAAAAATCGTTGAAATTCGGGTAACCCTCCGGCACGGAGTGGAGAAGCTTGCTCGTATCGACATCATAGAGTGCAACAAAACGCCTGATGAGGAAGTTCTTGAGGGGACCCCAACGTACTCGGGCAACATGATAGACAAAGGCCGTCAGCAGTGACTTGGGCAACAGTTGCTGTAACAGGACGAATAGCCGCGCGATCAGATCATTCATGGAACTCGTGCCGGCTAGTCGGGTGTAACCCGGTTTTGCAGTGTTGAGCTGGCGATCAGGAGGCCGTTGGTGTGTTCGATCTCGAGCGTGACAGCTGAGCCTACCCGCGCATCCGGTCGTGCATTCATCAGCATCAGGTGTTTGCCACCCTCGGCAAATCGAATTGCGTCGCTGGCCGCGACGTCCACTGTATCCAGTTTGTGCATTCGAGAAACGCCGTTGTCATCGATGAGCGTCTGATGAATTTCAACTTGAGCGAACTGGGGACTTCGGATGGCATTAATAGTGATTGGCACCGACCCGTTATTCCAAATGGTCAGGTAGACCACACCGGCTGGACTTCCCGGCAGCGGCGCCAGAATGCGGAGATCGGATAGTACGATGGGGGGGGCGGTTTCGTGCTCGCAAGCGACGATCAGAGATCCAGTCATCATGGCAACAATGGCGCTGGCAATGCCACGTTTCATCCCGCCTCCATCAACAGACTGACGTCGTGCACGAAACTATCCACATCGTGTGGTGCGCTGAATACCGCCCGCCAGTTGGTGCGGTCATCGACGAGTAACACAACCGACGAATGATCGACACCGTAATCGGCGTCGAGACCTCCCGACTTCTTGAAGTAGATACCGAGCGGACGAGTGAGTTCCCTCACCGCTTCAACCGTACCGGTTAGTCCGGTCAGATCACTGCCGAAATTTCGGAGATAGGTCTCGAGTATTTCCGGGGTATCACGTTCTGGATCGACGCTGACCAGCACGATCCCGGGAAACAGGTCTCCGTTGCCGACAGCTTGTTTCCTTGCGATAGCAAGTTGTTGCAAAGTTGCCGGGCAGATATCCGGGCAATGCGTAAAGCCGAAAAAGATGAGCCGCCATTCACCGCTCAGTCCTTCACGGGTGAATGGTCTGCCTTGTTGGTTCGTGAGAGAGAATGCCGGTAGTGCACGAGGTTCCGGGAGTATCGATGCACGCACGGGCACGGGTTCGCCGGCCGTTACTGCCAGGAACAGAAGAATTGCGCCGCCACCGAATGCTAGGAGCAGTATTGCGACGGGAATTAACTGGCGAGTCGCCTGCATGATTGCGGCATTCTACCCCGAATAAATAGACAACGATGCAGGTTTGCGTGCTAGATTCTTGGTTGATTGGCTGTAAGACCGAACGTGACTTCCCTTAGCGTAAAATCATTGATCAGAGACATTGCCGACTGTTTTTCATCGGCCGTCCTGCACTACGGGCATGGAGTGGACAACGCGACCGACGAGGCAGCCTGGCTTGTCTTCGGGTTTCTTGCTTTGAATCACGACGAGGCTGAATCAGCCTACCAGCGCCCCGTGAGCGCGTCGGAAGAATCGAGCATTCGTGCAATGGTGCAGCGGAGAATCAAAGAACGCATTCCTGTCGCCTACCTGTTGAACCAGGCTTGGTTTGCCGGTTTGGAATTCTACGTGGACGATCGGGTGCTGGTGCCGAGATCGCCGATAGCAGAGTTGATTACCAGCAACTTTTCACCATGGATCGTGGATGGCGGACCACGGAATGCGCTTGATCTTGGCACTGGAAGTGGCTGCATCGCTATTGCCATCGCGACTCACTGTCCGTCAGCACAGGTGGATGCTGTCGACGTATCTTCGTCGGCACTCGAAGTTGCAGCGATCAATGTCAGGAAACATGGCCTTGAGGAACGTATCAGGCTGGTCCAGTCAGACTTCTTCGACCAGGTTGACGCAAGTCAATATGACCTGATTGTTAGTAATCCGCCATATGTAGATGCCTGTGACATATCCATGCTTGAGCCTGAATTCCATCATGAACCGTCACTGGGGCTGGCAGCGGGAAGAGATGGTCTGGATTCGGTGCTTTCTATCCTGCAAGATGCATCGAGGTATCTTGTAAAGAACGGGATTCTCGTCGTCGAGGTTGGTAACAGTCAGCCGGCACTCGAAGCGCGGTTTCCTAACTTACCCTTTA
>CAZWEW010000031.1:0-5009 GCA_964633055.1 uncultured Woeseia sp.
CTATGTCGGGATTGGGAGCAATCTCGAAAAACCGGTTCAACAGATTAACCAAGCTTTTGAATTGCTGCGTGGTCTTGAACGTTCTGTGCTGGTCGGTCGGTCCGGTCTGTATCGATCTGCGCCGCTCGGTGACGTCGAGCAGCCGGACTTTATCAATGCCGTAGCCGCGTTGATGACGCGGCTCGAGCCGCTGGTTTTCCTGCACAAGCTAAAGGGTATGGAGGATGCACAAGGCAGAGATCGTTCTGTTGTGCGTTGGGGGCCTCGATGCATCGACTTGGACCTTCTGGCGGTGGGGGCGATTAGCATCGATTCGGACGAATTGACGCTACCACATCCGGGCATTGCGGAACGGGATTTTGTATTGTTGCCTTGGGCGGAAGTCGCGCCTGATTTCCGGATTCCTGGATTAACAAGCGTTGCTAGGTTGGCAGGTGAGTTAGCTGCTGGACCGGATATAGAAAGGCTTGAGTAAGCGAAAGTCGCGATGAATGTGAGAGAAATGCATACGGCGCCAACGGCGCCCCGTTTCATCAGGTCGGCACTTCTTCAATCCGACCGTTGCGGTTGCCTTTGCCTGACAGGTTAATCAGAGACCGCATTACAGTGGGACTTTTTCGGTCCTCCGCACTTAGCGTTTGCCCCGTGCTGCTGCAATGCCCACTCGACGTGCTCGGCCACGAGCTGTGAATCGCAACGCCGGCGAGACTCCAGTGCGGCAATCACTGCGGGCGATGTTCTGGCGTTGCCGAGCGCAACAGCGATGTTCCTGAGCCATCGCTCATAACCGATCCTGCGAATGGCACTGCCGGCCGTCTTTTCCAGCCAATCACTTTCAGTCCATCCAAAGAGTTCGACGAGATCCGCTGAATCGAGATTATGTCTTGGGGAAAAGTCGCCTTCCGCTGTTGGTTTCGCGAACTTGTTCCAGGGGCAGAACAACTGGCAGTCGTCGCAGCCATAGATTCGGTTGCCCATCGGTTTTCGAAACTCGACGGGAATGTTGCCGTGCAATTCGATCGTCAGGTACGAGATACAACGACGTGCGTCCAGTTCATACGGCGCAACGATCGCAGCCGTTGGACAGACATCGATGCAGGCGCGACAAGTACCACAGTGAGAGGCTTCAGCTTTGTCGGCTGGCAGCGCAAGGTCGACATACAGCTCGCCCAGGAAAAACCATGAACCTGCTTCCCTGTTGATGAGGTTGGTGTGCTTTCCGATCCATCCGAGGCCCGCATTCTCGGCCAGGGGCTTTTCGAGCACTGGCGCACTGTCGACGAAGACGCGATGACCGAATGGTCCAATGGCCGCTTCGATTTTCGCTGCGAGGCGTTTGAGGCGCTCGCGCAACACTTTGTGATAGTCACGCCCGAGGGCGTATCGCGACACATACGCTTTTTCGGGATGGTCGAGCAAAGCAGCCGGCGGTGCCGGCTCGTCGGGCAGATAATCCATTCGGGCCGTGATGACGCTGGCTGTTCCCTCGACAAGGAGAGGAGGCTGGCTGCGTTTGGCGCCGTGTTTTTGCATGTAGTTCATTTCGCCGTGAAATCCTCGTTCCAGCCAGCGGGTTAGCTTGGACTCTGCCAATGCAAGGTCGATATCGGAGATGCCGACTTGCTGAAAGCCAAGTTCCATACCCCATCGGCGAATGTCGGCGACAAGCTCTGGTGCGTCGATGTCGGTAGGGGCTGTGGTCACGGTAAAGACCCGTCAGTTGGGTGTTAACCGTCAGTATAATTGCATCCTTCGAGCAAACGCTCATACACTGCTACTCACATTGTTCCGGAGACAAATCCATTCATGGAGCTGCCCGTCGAAATCTATTCGGTCGACAGCGTTCGACGCATTGATCGGGCGGCGATCAACGATTACGGCATAGGCGGCTACACCTTGATGACACGGGCCGGCGCCGCAGCCGTTGACGCGGCCAGCGCGCGATTTCCCGATTCGAAGCGATGGCAAGTCATTTGTGGTGGCGGTAACAACGGGGGAGACGGTTACGTCGTCGCGCGTCTGGCGGCAGAGCGAGGACTATCGGTTTCCGTACTGGCGATGACGCCACCTGAAAAACTGATCGGCGACGCTGCCGCAGCTCACACTGACTATGCCACACAGGTTGGAGCGGTCGCCGGATTTGCGGGCGCCCTCGATCCCGAGGCCGACCTGCTCGTCGACGGATTGCTGGGCAGCGGTTTGGAACGTCCGCTAGAAGGTGCGTTCGCCAACGTTGCCGAGGCGATCAATGCGCATAGGGCGCCGGTTCTCGCGCTCGACATTCCGTCCGGCCTTCACGGAGATTCGGGCGCCGTCATGGGGATTGCGGTGCTCGCTGATCTCACCATCACCTTTGTTGGGCTAAAGAGCGGACTCTTTCTCGCTAACGGCGCCGATCATTGTGGTGAAGTCGCGTTTGCTGACCTCGATATCCCGGCGCAATGTTATGCAGACCAGACGCCCGTTCTGCGACGTATCGATGATCAAGCGATTGCATGTGCGCTGCCAAGCCGGCAGCGGAGTGCACACAAGGGAGATTTTGGACATGTGCTTGTCATCGGTGGTGGTCGTGGTATGCCGGGTGCCGTGCGTTTGTGCGGTGAAGCCGCGTTGCGCGCCGGCGCCGGCTTGGTGAGCATCGCGACACACCCGGACCACAGTCGTTTCCTACCGGCAAGTTGCCCCGAACTGATGTGTCATGCCATTGAGACGAGCGACCAGCTGACGCCACTGCTTGCCAAGGCCACGGTAATTGCAGTTGGTCCGGGACTCGGTACGGATGACTGGGCAAGCGACATGCTGGCTGCCGTGCTGGATTCGTCGCTATCCATCGTCGCCGATGCCGACGCACTGAACCTGATTGCGGGGAGTGACAGACAGCATGACGACATTATCCTGACGCCGCATCCGGGTGAGGCGGCACGGCTTCTTAGCTGGACAACGGCGGATGTTCAGGCTAACCGGCGCGATGCATTGGCGGGTATTGCCGGCAAATATGGCGCAACAGTCGTATTGAAAGGTTCCGGCACGCTGGTGTCATCTGAGAATGATCCGCCGTGGATCTGCAGTGCGGGAAATCCTGGAATGGCTAGCGCCGGAATGGGTGACGTGCTGACCGGGATCATTGCGGCGTTGCGTGCGCAGGGTTTATCGAGCGAACTGTCCGCTGTTGCCGGCGTTCAGGTTCATGCGCGGGCCGGCGATACTGCTGCGGCAGTGGGCGAGCGTGGGATGATTGCATCGGACTTGCTTGCGGAGATCCGAAATTGGGTGAACCATTGATTTGCGAAACGGCCTTGCCGGATGAAACAGCAACGGTTGAACTTGCCGGGCAGCTGGCCGCTGCCTTGCCGGATCCAGCGGGTAACTGGCTGATCGCCTTGCAAGGAGAGCTGGGTGCTGGAAAGTCGACATTTGTCAGGGCGATGCTAAGGCGATACGGTCATGACGGCCCGGTACCCAGCCCGACCTACACGCTTGTCGAGCCCTATGATTTTCACGAATTTTGTATTTATCATATTGATTTATATAGAATTTCATCGCCGGACGAACTTGAATTCCTGGGATGGTCGGATCTTGCCGATGGATTACGCATGGTGGAGTGGCCGGAGCGTGTGCAAGGGCTTGCAGAGGAAGCCGATATCCGCATCGTGCTGCGCTATGCGGACGAGGGGCGCCGTGCGGAGCTCGTTGGCATGAGCCCCAGGGGCGCTGAGGTACTTAAAGGAATGAACCTTAATTAGTTCTAATATCTAGTTAATTTTAAATAGAATATTTGGAATTTTTGACAGGATTCGTATACTGGCCCGACTGAAGGGCATTAAAGCGTCATCACACCATATGAGCTTCACTGGGCGATTGACACTCATTGCGCTGGTCCTGCTCGCATCCGTGAGTGCGCGGGCTGCGACCACTATCGAGAACATCAGGCTTTGGTCTGAGGATGGGCGCACCCGTGTCGTACTCGATCTGAGTTACCCCGCGCAATACAAGATGTTCACGCTTCGAGGCCCCGACCGATTGGTTGTGGATCTGAAAGGCGGCCGACTGTCTGAGTCGCTGTCTAAACTGCCGACAGGTGGTACGATTCGAGCGATTCGCACCGGCGTTCGTGCGAATGGCCAGCTGCGAGTCGTGCTGGATCTCAACCAGAAAGTCCGATCGCGTAGCTTCTCCGCGGGGCCGAATGACGAGTATGGTGATCGTCTGGTCATCGATTTGCAGCAACAAAGTCCTATCCGCGCCGTCAAACGTGTATCCGATGTGTCATCGCGAGGACGCGAGATAGTCATTGCGGTCGATGCTGGACATGGTGGGCGCGATCCGGGTGCTGTCGGGCGTGGCAAAACACGCGAGAAGGATGTCGCACTCGTTATCAGTAAGACCCTCGCGGCGCGCATTAACGCCGAACCTGGCATGAAGGCCATGCTCGTTCGCAACGGTGACTATTACGTGGACCATCGCGACCGGATGGAAATTGCCCGCAAGGCGAAAGCGGACTTGTTCGTTTCCATCCATGCTGATGCCGTTGAAGACAGGCGTGCAAGGGGCGCATCTGTGTATGTGTTGTCCCTGAAAGGTGCGAGTGACGAAGCGGCTAAACGCCTGGCTGAACGCGAAAACGCATCCAGCCTTATCGGCGGTGTGTCACTGGCTGGTAAGGATCCGGTACTCGCGTCCGTGCTTCTCGATCTGACTCAAAATGCCTCGTTGAGCGCGAGCCTCGACGTTGGCAAGGACGTCATCGATCAGCTTGTCAAGATCGGACGTGTGCATCGGCAGACTGTCCAGCAGGCGGGATTCCTGGTGCTGAAATCGCCGGATGTGCCGTCGATTCTTGTCGAAACGGCCTACATTTCGAACCCGGAAGAGGAAAAGAAGCTCCGTAGCAAGAGCCACCAGGACAAATTGGCCAAGGCCATCCTCGCTGGGGTCCGCAATTATTTCCATGAAAATCCGCCACCGAATTCGCTGATCGCACTAAACCAGAAGCCCGGGCAGGCTCAGGA
>CAZWEW010000031.1:5109-15927 GCA_964633055.1 uncultured Woeseia sp.
GGCGAGGTTGTAGAACGACCAGCGTCAGTGGTCAAGGAACTGGTTGAAAACAGCCTCGATGCCGGAGCAAGGGTGATTAGCATCGACATTCTTGCCGGGGGTCAGAAACTGATTCGCATTCGCGATGACGGCTCCGGCATTCCGAAAGACGAGATCGCGCTCGCGCTTTCACGGCACGCCACCAGCAAGATCAGAAGCCTCGACGACCTCGAGGTTGTCGTCTCTCTGGGCTTTCGTGGCGAGGCTTTGCCGAGTATTGCGTCGGTCGCGAGATTGTCACTGACGTCCAACCAGGGGGAATCGGCATGGCGGGTGGATGCGGATAACGGGCAACTCAGCGAGCTGTCACCGGCCGCACACCCTGCTGGCACGACTGTCGAGGTTCACGATCTCTTCTACAATACACCGGCTCGACGGAAGTTTTTGCGCACCGAGAGAACGGAATTCGGTCACATCAACAGGTGGATCAGACGGTTTGCACTGGCAAGGCCGGACGTCGCTTTTTCGATGACACACAATGGTCGCTCCGTACTGAACCTGATGGCGGCGAATGACGATGAAGGACGACTCAAGCGGATCAGTGCGATCTGCGGCGAGTCTTTCGCAACACAGGCGTTGTCGATTCAGCGCGAATCCGACACGATGGCGCTAACAGGATTCGTCGGGCTCCCGACATTCAATCGCAGCCAGGCCGATATGCAGTACTGGTTCGTTAACGGGCGCAGCATCAGCGACAAGACGCTGGGTCACGCCGCCAAACATGCCTATCGCGACGTGCTGTTTCATGGTCGATTTCCGGCCTACATCCTGTATTTATCCATCGATCCGGCATTGGTCGATGCCAATGCGCATCCGGCTAAGCATGAGGTCCGGTTCAGGGATGGCCGCGGTGTGCATGGGTTCGTCGGTCAGGCGATCGAGCATCTCTTGCAGGATACGAGGCCAGGAGGTCACGACGTGGTGCCCGTTCATGCAACTGTAGTCGCTTCGCGGATGTATGAGCAGTCACCTATGTCGTTGCCTACGGGCACGGGCACGTCCGGTTCGGTTGCGGACGCATTGGCCGGCTACCGGACGCTTGCGAGCGTGCCGATGACGGAAACGGAATTACCGAAAACGACGTCTGCGCCACCGCTGGGATTTGCTGTCGCACAGCTTTCAGGCATCTACATCCTTGCAGAAAACGATGAGGGTCTGGTCGTGGTAGACATGCATGCGGCGCATGAGCGTATTGTCTACGAGAAACTCAAAAACTCGTTCGACGACAAGGCGATCGTGCGCCAGCCTTTGCTGGTACCAAACCGCTTGCAAGTGTCAGAAGGAGAAGCCGCCCTCGCCGAGGAATCGACTCAATTGTTCGAACAAATCGGGCTCATCATTGAGCGTATCGGGCCCGTCAGTATTGTGATTCGAGAGGTACCGGCGATCCTCAAGCAAGGCGATGCAGAATCCCTCGTGCGCGATGTTCTCGCCGACGTCGGAGAAGCGGGTGCGAGTCATCGCGTCGAAGATGCTTGTCACGATATCCTTGCAACGATGGCATGCCATCATTCCGTCCGGGCCAATCGTCGTATGACGATACCCGAGATGAATGCGTTGCTCCGTGAAATGGAGTCGACTGACAAGGCCGATCAGTGCAATCACGGCAGACCGACATGGACGATCATCAGCCTGTCCGATCTCGACAAGCTGTTTCTGCGTGGACAGTAGGAACCAGTGTTCTCCAGAGTTGTTGTTTGCCTGATGGGGCCGACAGCGTCGGGCAAGACGGACATCGCCATTCGCTTGTCGACGCGCTTTCCCGTCGAACTGGTTAGCGTCGATTCGGCACTGGTTTACCGGGGTATGGATATTGGCACGGCCAAGCCCGATACCCTGACATTAAAGAAGTATCCCCACGCACTCATCGATATCGTCGATCCGGAAGTGCCGTACTCGGCGGGCAAGTTCGTTCGCGATGCCGAACGGGAGATCGACGCGATACACGAGCGTGACAGGATTCCTTTACTGGTCGGCGGGACGATGCTGTATTTCCGGACGCTCATCAATGGCATGGCAGCCCTGCCGTCCGCCGATGAAACCACTAGGGCATCCATTGACCACGATGCTGCCGCCAATGGTTGGCCAGCAATGCACCGGCGACTGCTGGAAGTCGATCCGGAATCCGCATCCCGGATCAATCCGAATGACAGCCAACGGATTCAACGCGCACTCGAGGTTTATATGATCAGCGGTCGAACGTTAACGGACTGGCATGTGTCCGCACACCAGGTTCGGGACGACCTCAGCTTTATCCGGGTGGCATTGCTGCCCGACCCGCGAAGTACGCTGCACGAGCGGATCGAACAAAGACTGGACTGCATGCTCGATCAGGGTCTGGTGGAAGAAGTCAGACACTTGCGTGAACGGCCCGGATTGACGTCGGCGCATCCGTCCATGCGTGCTGTTGGTTATCGCCAGTGCTGGTCATTTCTCAACGGCGACTACGACGTCGACGAGGCTCGTCGCTGTGCACTTTCCGCGACCCGCCAGCTCGCCAAACGCCAGCTGACGTGGCTTCGTAGCGAACCTGATCTTTTCACTGTTAATTCGCTTGAAACCGACGCATTTATGACCATTTCCCGTTACATGGAAGTGGCACTGGGTTATCGCAAAAACTGACAATGGCAAAAGAGCCTTGTGTTAGACTTTTTGTGGCTAGGGCTGGCCAGGTCAAGCGGGCAACCGGCGCCACCGGATGACCCGGTCATCAGAAGTTTTGCTTAACAGAGAATGAGCAAATAAGAAGAATAAGGAGACCCAATCATGGCTAAAGGGCAGTCATTGCAGGATCCTTTCCTGAATATTTTGCGCAAGGAAAAGGTGCCTGTTTCCATCTACCTGGTGAACGGCATCAAATTGCAGGGCCAGGTGGATTCATTCGATCAGTTTGTAGTGTTGTTGAAAAACAGTGTCAACCAGATGGTTTACAAGCACGCAATCTCAACCATTGTTCCGGCACGCAATGTTCGGCTGCCGTTATCTGAAAGCGATTCAGGTGATTCAGACGATTAACGATACAAACCAGGAGGTCGCTATTGTTTGAGCGACCACAGAGCGGCGAACGAGCCATTCTGCTTCATGCATCGCCGGGCAGCACGCCGGACTCAAACGAATGCGAAGAATTTGCCGAGTTGGCGAGATCGGCCGGGGCCGTTATCGTCGACCAACTCGTCAGCGCGCGTCGTCGTCCGGACTCGAAATATTTCATCGGCCGGGGAAAACTCGACGATGTGCAGAAGAGCATCGAACGCACCAAGGCGGAACTTATGATAACGAGTGCTCCGTTGAGTCCGAGCCAGGAACGCAATCTGGAGCGTGCACTGAAGTGCCGGGTGCTCGACCGTGCCGGACTAATTCTTGACATCTTCGCTCAGCGAGCCAGGAGCTTCGAGGGCAAATTGCAGGTCGAGCTTGCGCAACTGCGTCACCTGTCGACGCGCCTCGTTCGTGGCTGGACTCACCTGGAGCGGCAGAAAGGCGGTATCGGTCTGCGCGGGCCGGGTGAAAAGCAACTGGAAACCGACCGGCGCCTCATCGACAAGCGTATCCGTCAACTCAGGGAGCGACTGGATCACGTGGATGCGAGGCGTAACATGAATCGCCAGAATCGGGTCCACGCAGAAATTCCCACCGTGGCGCTAGTCGGTTACACGAACGCTGGCAAGTCGACGTTGTTTAATGCGCTGACCGAAGCCGGTGTATACGTGGAAGACCAGCTCTTTGCGACACTGGATCCGACGGTTCGAAAACTGGAACTGCCTGACCGCCGGGAAGTCATATTGGCTGATACGGTAGGTTTTGTGCGGGACTTGCCGCATGAACTGATCGCGGCATTTCGGTCGACTTTGCAGGAGGCGAGGGAGGCTGACCTGATCCTGCATCTCATCGATGCCAACGATGCGAACCGATGGCAGCGGGTACGGCAGGTGAATGCGGTACTTCGCGAGCTCGATGCGGACCGGGTCCCTCAGATTAGGGTGTACAATAAGATCGACAAGCTGGATAGGCAGCCCAGCGCGACCAAGAATCAGCAGGGTGAGGGGCGTGCGGTATGGTTGTCTGCCGTAACCGGTGAGGGTATTCCGCTGTTGCTCGATGCGGTGGCGAATCGCCTGAGTCGCAAGAAGATCAGCGGTACAATTCGGCTGGAAGCCTGCCAGGGTCGCCAACGTGCATTGCTTTTCGAATTGGGTGCCGTATTACGGGAAATGCCGGCGGACGATGGAGGCTGGTTTCTCGAGCTGGAGTTGGAGGAGCGTGATTTGAACCGTTTCATAAAGCGGGAAAAATTGTCGCCGGGAATTTTGATCGATCCGCAGATAAAAGACTCTGCGGTTTCTGCTTAGTTAGGAAAACAGAGACAGAGAATATGGCCTGGAATGAACCTGGTAACGGTAAAGACCCTTGGGACAGGGGGGGTGGTGATGAGCCGATCGAGTTGGACAAGATTGTGCAAGGATGGCAGCGGAAGCTGGCCGGCGCGTTCGGCGGCGGTCGCGGCGGCGCTTCACCCGGATCGTCCAGTGCTTACGTACTGATCGTGCTACTCGTCGTAGCCTGGCTTGCCACGGGGCTTTACCGTGTTGACCAGGCGGAGCGTGGTGTGGTTCAGCGTTTTGGTGCATTTACGGAGGCGACATTGCCGGGTTTGCACTGGCACATTCCGGTTCCCATCGAGTTCGTTGACATCGTCAACGTCGCAGCGGTGGATAACTTCCCGTTTCGCACCGAGATGTTGACAGCAGATCGTCAGTACGTGTTCATTCAGATGGTTGTTCAATACCGGCGCACGGATCCGGTCAAATACAGTTTCGAGGTGGTCGAGCCCGAGTTGACGCTCCAGGATGTGACTGAAAGCGCTCTTCGTGAGGTGGTCGGGACGAGCTCTCTGATCCGGCTCGTCACCGAACAGCGTGACCAGATCGCGCCAAGGACGCAGGAGATCGTGCAGAGTACACTCGATTTCTATGGTGCTGGGATCACGGTAACGTCGATCAGCCTGGAAGATCTGGACTATCCCGCGGCCGTTCAGGAAGCGGTTGATGATGCCCAGCAGGCACAGAACGACGCCGGTCGTTATGTGCTGGAGGCGGATACTTACGAGATGGACATCATTCCGCGGGCTCGCGGTACCGCGGCCCGTGTGAGACTTGATGCCGAGGCCTATCGGGATCGCGTCATCAGGGATGCAGAAGGCGAGTCGGCCAGGTTCGTAGCACTGCTGACCGAATACCAGAAAGCGCCGCGCGTGACACGCGATCGCCTTTATCTCGAAGCCATTGAAGAAGTGTATGGCAACTCGAACAAGGTACTGATCGACTCCGAGGGTGAAGGTAACCTGTTGTACCTGCCACTCGATCAGCTCGCACGCCAGGGCAACCGGGTGACCCAGGGCAACCGGGTGACGCGGGGATCGGATGTGAATCGCGCATCAGATACACAGGCGCCCGAAGGTGTTGCCAACCCGGAGCGCAGCTCTGGCGATCCCAGGGAGCGGACGAGGAGGGAGCCGCGATGAACAATACGAGATTTATTGGACTGATCGTCTTTGGCGCTCTGTTTATCGTGGTTGGCCTATCTGCATTCACGGTCAACGAGCGCGACCACGCAATCAAACTGAGGGTCGGCGAGGTCGTCAGGTCAGACTACGAGCCGGGACTTCACTGGAAGATTCCGGTGTATGAGAACGTGCGCAAGTTCCCGCGCAGGATTTTGACGATCAGCGATCAGCCGGAGCGCATCTTCACGGCCGAGCGCCGCGCTTTGCAGGTTGATTTCTTCGTCAAGTGGCGCATCGTCGAACCGGTTTCGTTCTATACGTCGACGGGCGGGTTTGAGGGTATCGCCAATGATCGCCTGTCCGAAATCATCAGGAACTCGATCGTAACCGAGTTCGGTAAGCGGTCAGTCGAAGAGGCGATCTCTGTGGAGCGCGCTGAACTGATGCGTGACATGCTGGCTTCCGCACGCTTGACGGCCGAGGGTTTGGGTGTCGAACTGATTGATGTACGTGTCAAGCAGGTCGAGTTTCCGGATGATGTGAAGAACGCTGTTTACCGGGAGATGCGCGAAGAACGAGCGCGTGTAGCGGCGGAGCTCCGGGCGCAGGGGCGTGAGACGGCCGAGGAGCGGAAGTCTTCGGCAGACAAGGATCGCACGATCATCCTTGCGGATGCCTATCGCGATGCACAGATAGTCCGCGGTGAAGGCGATGCCCTTGCAGCCGAGACTTATGCGAGTGCTTACAACAAGGATCCGGAGTTCTATGCTTTCTATCGCAGTATCGACGCGTATCGGACATCGATGGGGAAGTCCGGTGATATCCTGATCCTTGATCCTAACAATGAGTTTTTCAGGTATCTGAATAGCTCCTCCGGCGACGAGAATTAGCAAAGCGTCCGTGATTTCGGGCTAGTCGACGGGGAATAAATTGTGGTGCACGAAGCAAGCTCGGTGAACCGGCGCCAGGATGTTGTCCGCCGATCGGAGTGGTGCCTCAATCTGACTAACCTGGCTTGGTGTCCGGATGTAACGGGCACTGTTTCTATTTCAATGTCTCAAGAAAAATAAAAATGCTGCAGGATCTTCTAACCGGCTTTTCGATCTACCTTGTTATCGAGGGCATGATCCCGTTCGCAGGACCGAACCTGTTTCGGCAGTCCGTTGCCCGCATCGCGCAGATGGATGATGTGAGCCTGCGGCTGGCCGGGCTCACGGTCGCGTCTGCCGGGGTCATCATGCTCTACATAGTACGGTAGCGACCGATGGGTAAGAGTGTTGTCGTCATCGGCACCCAGTGGGGTGACGAGGGTAAGGGCAAAATCGTCGACTTGTTGACTGATCGTGCTGCGGCTGTCGCCCGGTTTCAGGGCGGTCACAATGCGGGTCACACGCTCGTAATTGGCGGCAAAAAAACTGTTCTGCATCTAATTCCGTCAGGCATTCTTCGTGACGGTGTGATGTGCCTCATCGGTAACGGTGTCGTGCTGTCCCTTGATGCATTGATCGAGGAGGCTAACGGCCTGATTGAAAACGGCGTGCCCGTTTATGATCGTCTTCGCGTAAGTCCTGGCTGCCCCCTCATTCTGCCATCACACGTTGCCCTCGACGTAGCGCGTGAGAAGGCGCGCGGTTCGTCGGCGATTGGCACGACCGGCCGCGGTATTGGACCGGCATATGAGGACAAGGTGTCGCGGCGGGCCTTGCGCGTGTCGGATCTGTTTGTGCGGGAGAAATTTGCGGCGAAATTAGGAGAAATACTCGACTACCACAACTTTCTGTTGACGAAATACTTTGGCAGCGACGCCATCGACTTTTCCATGACGCTCGACCAGTCGCTCGAGGCTGCGGAGACGATAGCGCCCGTTACGGCTGACGTTACGCAGATCCTTAAGGATGTTGCCGACGAGGGTAAGAGTATTCTGTTCGAAGGTGCGCAGGGCACGTTTCTCGACATAGACCACGGTACATACCCGTTCGTGACATCTTCGAATACCGTTGCGGCAGCGGCCAGTGTTGGTACAGGTGTGGGTCCGCTCAATCTGGATTACATCCTCGGTATCGTAAAGGCCTATACGACCCGGGTAGGTGCGGGTCCGTTTCCGACTGAATTGTTCGACGACATGGGCGAGCACCTCAGTACTGTCGGAGCCGAGTTCGGTGCGACGACGGGTCGTCCCCGGCGTTGCGGCTGGTTTGATGTCGTCGCGCTTCGCCGGTCGATTATTAACAGTAGTGTATCGGGGCTTTGTGTCACGAAGCTCGACGTACTCGATGGTCTTGAAACCGTGCGGATTTGTGTTGGCTACGAAATAGACGGCGAGTCGATCAAAGGAGTGCCGGTTGTTGTCGACCGATTTGCTGAGTGTCAGCCCGTGTATGAGGACATGCCGGGTTGGAGTGATTCGACGGTTGGTGCGACCAGCATTGATGAACTGCCGGAAAATGCCCGGAATTACCTTGGCCGTATTGAAGCATTAGTCGGTACGCCAATCGACATTATTTCAACCGGTCCCGATCGTGGTCAGACCATTATCAAACGAGATCCCTTCGCCTGAGACGCGTCGCCAGTAGCGCCAGTAGCGTCAACACGGTCAACCCGTCAATCGAACCTCCACCTGACGATGCCGCCGGCGGTGGTGCGGTCACTGTCACTGTCGTGGTCGCCGTATCCGATAGACCACCCGGATCGGTTACTGTAAGTTCGAATCGAAGCAAGGTGTCGGAAGTGACGTTCGGTGCAGTGAATGTCGCGATTGAGGTTTCTGCGTTCGTCAGGGTTACCGAAGTGCCCATGGTCTGACGCCACTGAAAATCCAGGTTGTCGCCGTTTGGATCCTCGGATTGTGTGCCATTAAGTTGCACTGTTGAGCGTGCTGGCCTGGTCTGGTCGCTGCCTGCAATGGCGTTTGGTGCAATATTGGTTCCGTTACTGTCCTGGATTGTGGCAGTAAATTTGTCTGCAGCGCCGGTTATTGCACCGGTAGGGTTGTTCATGGTCAGCGTAAAGGTTTCATCGCCCTCGCCAAAACCATCATCGACGATCGAGATTTCGACGAACTTCGGATTGGCGTCGCCATCGGCCCAGTTCAGAGTCGCCGGTACGATGCCCGTATAATCATCGCCCGCAATCGCATTGCCACCGACTGTGAGGTCAACACTGGCAGCGCCGACCCCACTGTTGCCGCGGTGTACCACTGCGACAACAGTGGCAAAGCCGCGCTCAGTCAGGGTCGCTGTTGTTTCACCGAAGTTAAGCTCGGATGTGGAGCCAGGGTCGCTGATCCACGCACTCGCGACATTGTGATCACCGAGCGTTGCACCATTGGTTGGATTGATGAGGCGGACCAACAGGCGTTCCATTGGCTCGCTTACGCCGTCGTTGGCAGGTTCAATGTCAATGCTGCGATTGGTTGCGTCGCCAACTCCCCAGGACAGCGCACCCGTGCTTAGCGTGTAGTCTCCTGCATCGGCGGTCGCGTGCAGAATTTCGTAGCTCACCTCGACTGCGCCCGTGGACCCGTTCGCACGTTCGACGACCAGAGGGATCACCTGGCCTTCATCACCCGCAAACGAGGTCTCTGCGAATTGGATCATGCCTTCATCGACGTTCCTTGTTCGGTCTGCAGCCATATAGAAGCCACTGTCGATGTCGTTAATGGCAACGTTACCGCTCCAGAAAAACGGGTAGGTGCCCCAGGCACCGCTGAACATCGTGCCGTCTGATGAAGGGTAGGTATCCAGTCTGCCGGCGGCCACAGGAGAACCGGGATTGGAAATATCGAGAATGGTGAGCCCGCGAGTGTAGTTGGACATGTAATAACGATTCCCGCGCACAAAGCCGTTGTGATCAATGGCATCTGTTGGCCCGGACCAGCCTGGTAGCGCCACCGGACTTCTCAGGTCGGAAACGTCAAAAGCATAAACGGTGGTTGCGAGCCCGCCGTCGCGCTCATCCAGTTCGTCGTGTACGTAGATGGTCTGCTTGTCTTCCGACCACCAGCCGGAATGGACGTACGCTGCATTCGGGTATTCGGTCGCGCTCAATTGAACGGGTGAAGCGGGATTTGTGACATCCCAGATTTCAACCATATTTTCGTTGAAATCGATTAGCACCTCGCAATAGTCGAGTGCGTTGACGCATTGGGTGTCCTTGCGGGCATCGTTGATGATGATTGACGAGGCGTCGTGCATATAGCCGATACCGGTGCCGCCGGCAATGAATGCCGGCGCACGCGGATCGATCAGGGAGTAGGCCCTATACTCCCCGACACCCCGGCTCGAGCCGGCAATGACGATTGTTGGCCGGTTGCCCGTGATTGAAATGCCGGTACTGTAGTCCGCATTCGCTGCGTAGACATTGTGTGCGGCTATGATATCGCTCGCGTAGCTCACACGACTGATCGCATGTGGCAGTGTTGTCATATCGATGACAAACAGGCCGTCGCTCGAACCGTCGGTGGTGACATAGGCATACGCATTCCAGCGACCGGCAATGGAATCGTAATGCTGGTAAACCTTGATATCCCGCCAGGTCGCGCTCTGGCCATCGACGAAACCAACCTCCCGTGGATTGGTCGGATCGGTCACGTCGAAGACGCCAGTACCGAGGTTGAAGCCAACAATGGCGTACTCTCGACCGGTATTCAGGTCGACGAAGCCCCAGATGTCATTCGCTGAGATCGGGTCGGCGCTGACGTCGTTAAATCCGACGTGTGACAGCAGATCGACGTTGGCACAGGGTAGCCCTGCAGCAGTACCTTCCTCGCAGGGTGTGGCGGGCAGGCTGGATTTCAGTTGGCGGTGGAGGTCGAGCAGTTTACCCGCCGCACTGGCGGTCGACTGGTCAATGCCTTTCTGGTCCTGGATTACCCGGATGCCACGGTCCTTGAGTAGCTCCCGGTATTCGAACGGTATGCCGGTCAGGATGGACTCACCAGCCGGTTGCAGCCCCGTCTTGTCACCAAATATGTAGCCGCCACTGACATCGATGACGCCACTAACCAGGTGGAATACGTCTTCCGGACTGTTGACGGCATAGGTACCCTTCGCGATCCGGATCTGGGAACCCTTCCCGGCGCGGCTCAGCGTGTAAGCGATTGATGCACATGGGCTGGATTCGTCGAGACAGTCCCCCGTATCGACGCCATGCTCTGCGATGAACAGCGGCAGGTCGGCATCGCCGTGGGCACGAGCCAACCCGGTTAAACCCATCAGCAGGACGATTGTCGTGAACGACAGATGGTTTGGCATTTGTATCATGCGTCACGTTCCACT
>CAZWEW010000032.1:0-15909 GCA_964633055.1 uncultured Woeseia sp.
CGATACAGTCAGCGATGCCCTACGCAGGATTCGAGCCGCTGGCAAACATGCCGGACTGCTCTGCCTAGATCGATCGATGATCAGCCATTACGAGGAATGCGGCGCGAATTTTGTCGGCGTCGGCGTGGATACGCTACTGCTCGGAAATGCGGCACGCCACCTCGCCGCTCAAACCAAAGGCCGCGATGAATCGACGGACGCCACCTATTGAATGATTGACCAGAGGACCGCGGAATGAAATTTCTTTCCTGCATTAAAGATGGCACTTCAACGTTCGGCGCCGTAGCTGGTGACGGCTTTGTCGACCTCGGCGCCCGGCACCCGGAGGTCGGCGACCTGCGCCAGGCCATTCGCGACAACAGGCTCGGAGAACTGACAACCAAAGCCTCTACTGAGGAAGCTGACTGCTCACTGGCTGATATTCGGTATCTCCCGGTCCTCCCGAACCCGGAAAAGATCATTTGCATCGGCGTCAACTACGTAAACCGCAACGAGGAATACAAAGACGGTATGGCGCCACCAAAATATCCGAGCGTATTCATGCGCACACGGGAATCGCTGGTCGGCCATGAACAACCACTGATAGACCCACCCGAGTCGGAGCAACTGGACTACGAAGGCGAGATTGTCATTGTAGTAGGCAAGGAAGGGCGACGAATTCCTGAAGAAAACGCGCACGAGTACGTCGCGGGCCTGACGATCATGAACGAGGGATCAATACGAGATTACCTGCGGCATGCAAAATTTAATGTCACCCAGGGTAAGAATTTCGAGAACTCGGGGGCGCTCGGACCGTGGCTCGTGACGCCGGATGAACTCGACCCCATGAGCGAACTCCGGGTTATGACGCGTGTCAATGGCGAGGAACGCCAGAACGACACGACGAACAGCCTGATGTTTCCGTTCCGATATCTCCTTAGCTACCTGTCAACGTTCTATCGCCTGAAACCCGGCGACATCATCGCAACCGGCACACCGAATGGCGCCGGTGCGCGATTCGATCCACCGAAATACCTGAAGCAGGGTGACGTCGTTGAAGTCGAAGTACCCGGTATCGGCACCTTGAGCAATCGCGTCGAGACAGAAAAGTCCTGATGGACAACCTGCGCCAGTTTGAGCATTCGCTGCCGATGGAATTGCTGAAAGCTCGCGAAGCCGCGATGGCGAAGTTTCGTCCGATGTTACGTGACCACGGGCTGACCGAACAACAATGGCGTGTCATCCGCGCCCTCGCGGACTTCGATCGCATTGATGCCAGCGAACTGGCCCGGCGCAGCTTCTTGCTCGCGCCCAGCCTCACCCGAATCCTGCAGCACCTAGTAGAGCAAAAGCTCGTCGGGCGCCTAGCCGATTCGAGCGACCAGCGTCGATCCGTTCTGACGCTGACAACCAAAGGGCGCAAACTATTCTCCGAGGTCGCGCCTGATTCTGCGGCCCTTTATGAGGATATAGAGACGACCTTTGGCAAGGACCGCCTAGAGGATCTGTACGGATTACTGGAAGCGTTTCACCGATCTTTGAACGGGTGACTGCGGACAGCGACCGAGGCCACCTCAGCCATAACACCTTCCTTCAACAAGAACATCTTCCCACCGACGTAGCGTGCCGGACAATTGCGTGCGACAGCTTGCGGGGAACTGCAGGGCCGCGCGTTATTTCATCGGCGCCCAACACCTACCGAATCACGCATTCAGCAACTCGGTCACGCGATCCATCATGTCATCCTTGTCGTAGAGATCGTAATAGATCGACGCCATAACATTCTGCGGACCGAAGAAGAAACGCTCGTACAGAACCTGACGATTGCCAAACCCGGAAACCGCGACGTCGTGCGCCAGCCGGAAAAGTGCAATGCGCTCCTCGCTATCCAGGTTGACAGTCTGGAAATACGCGGCGACATCCTCGGAGAGATCATTTGTGAAGTCGGCCTCGGTCGGTGTCGCCATCAACGAACTCGACCCAAGCATGTGGATCATCTCGATGAGCTTCGGGTAAAGCTTGGGATAGGTATTGCGCGATGTATCTAGCGGCCGACGCAGCGGCACATAATTTCCCCATTGATCTTCATGTGCCTCAGCCTCTCCTTGGAAACGCAACGCCCTGACAATTTCGGCAGTCCACATCGCCTCGGCAATCATGCCCTTAACACCCATGTCCTTGTCTTTTCCTGTCGCATGCGCCATTGCACAAAGCAGACCAACGATGAACTCCGTCTTAGCAAGCTTGCCGCAGATCACCTGGTGCATCATGTGAACGACAGCATGGGTCTCAGCAAACGCACGATTGCAAAGCAACGGTTCCCGATACATGAAGACGCGTTCCCAGGGAACGTGGACGTTGTCGAAGATGATGACCGCATCCATTTCCTCGTATCGCGAAGAAAGCGGCGCATCATAATTAGATTTCTGGTGATCATAGGTGTCGCGACAAATCATCCGCACGCCGGGCGCCCCGGTCGGGATCGTAAATGCAAACGCATAAGGCATATTGTCTTCCGATGCTGTCAGCAATGACGATGGGAAAACTTCGATCTCGTCCGAGTGCGGACCAAGCGTCGCGAGCAACCTCGCACCTTTGACGACCAGTCCGCTGTCTGTCTCTTTCACGACTTGGAGAGCGACCTCCTTACTCGACTTCCCCTGCTTTGCTTGCTCGAAATTGTAAGTTGGGTTGATCAGCGTATGGGTGAGCACCTTGTCGTTGGTCCTGACATACTCGTAGTAGTTACGCATGTTCTCGGCATACTCGGGCCGGCCTTCCGTGAGAAAATCCGCGCTCGCAGCAAACGCCGTAACCGATGCATTCTTGTAGTCCGGTGTGCGCCCGAACATGCCGTTCGACCATTTCGCCCATTCATAGGCTGAGGCGCCGCGCTTTTTAATGTCGTCGACGGATTTCGGGATCATGAACGACGTCGCGAATGTGTTGCCGTCCTCTTCATAGGTCACGATATCCCTGTGTTTGTCGTCAAACTGGCGGTCAAGGAATCCGGCCAGTGTTTCTGCACCTCGGCACATTGCCGGGTGTGTCGTGACATCTTTGACTTTTTCTCCATGGACCCAGACGTCCCGATCGTCGCGCAACCCACCGAGATATTGTTCGCCATTGCGAATGCCGTTTCCGCGCTCGAGGTCAGTGCTCATGGTTTATTTTCCGGTTTGTCTACTGATTGACTGCCGGATGTTTATCCGGCGCTTCGGCCGCGAGCGACGCAATTCGCTCAAGGCTATCGATTAACTGGTTCCAGTCTGTTTCATCGATGGAACCGCGCAAGTCCGCGTAGGCCTCATCAACCCGGGGACGTACCCGACGATGCAATGCCTTGCCCTCGTTCGTCGCAAATACAAAAACATTGCGTCTGTCCGTTTCCGACCGTCGACGGTCTACAAGCCTCTGCTTTGCCAGCCGGTCGATGACGCCAACCAGACTCGGCGCAGGGATCAACGTGATGTCGCTCAATTCCCGGAACGCGATTTCTTCCGTCTCCCAGAGCACTCGCAACACGCGCCATTGCTGTTCCGTCAACCCGAATTCGTTGAAAATCCTGCGGAATCTCGGCATAACTACATCGAGCGCCCGGTAGAGCATCATGGGCAGCGAGCCGCTGAAGCTTTGTGTTGCCATTGCAAACGCGCTCTATTAATACCTTAATGATTCATATATTAATAAATAACGGGACGCCGTCAAGGCGAACAAGGACGATAATCTGTGAATAACAGCAACACCCTCCGGCAAAACCTCGGAAAAATCCTGACCTTCGTCACCTCATGCAATACCCGCCGGCAACTGTTCAATATCGCAACCGAAAGCCCCGGCACACTCCCCTCAGGCGCCTCATGGGACCACTCGAACATCCGCAAACACGCGGGCGCGCCACTGTCCCACAGTGGCGGTTACAGACACATCGATGCCTGATCCAGAGCGCAAAATCGGTTCGCTGAACGTATCAGCGATCAGTTTCGGCTGCATGACCCTGTCGCACGCTTATGGCGTGCCACCATCGAAAGAGGCCGGCAGGCGCATGCTGAACGAAGCATTGGACCTCGGCTACTCGATGCTGGATACGGCCGCACTGTATGGCTTCGGCGCCAACGAAACACTGATCGGTGCGTCAATCGCTCACCGCCGCGACGAGTATGTTCTCGCGAGCAAATGCGCACTGCACCCGGTCGAGGGAAAACGCGAACTCACCAACGACCCGGTGAAACTCCGGCAATCCTGTGAAGACAGCTTGAAGCGCCTTGGCACTGAGGTCATCGACCTGTATTACCTGCATCGCTATGACAAGGTCACGGCCCTCGAGGAGAGCATCGGCCTGTTATCGGACCTCATTCGAGAGGGCAAGGTCCGCGAAATCGGCATGTCCGAAGTATCCGCCGATACCTTGAGGCGGGCGCACGAAATTCATCCTATCGCTGCCGTGCAGTCCGAATATTCTCTCTGGACACGGGAGCCAGAAATCGCCGTCATCAAAGCCTGCAGGGAACTTGGCATCGCGTTCGTAGCCTTCAGCCCCGTGGCACGGGGCTTCCTGACCGGCAAGCTTCGCGACTTATCAATACTTCCTGAGAAGGACCTGCGCCGCAACATGCCGCGCTTCTTCCCTGAAAACTACACCAGGAACCTGCAACTCTTGGACGACTACCTCGCCCTTGCGTCGAATGCAGGCTGCACACCGGCACAACTCGCCCTTGCCTGGCTGCTGGCTGTCGATGACCTCGTCATACCCATTCCGGGAACGACGAAATCCAAACACCTCGCGGAAAACTTTGCGGCTGGTGGAATCACCGTTGACGATCATACTCTTGCCATGGCCGACCGGATCGTCAACCGGCAGACCGTGATCGGGGATCGATATAACGCCACGACCCAGGCCGAAATCGACACCGAGCAATTTGAAAAAGGCTGACGCTAGCCGTTGCGTATACCGAACCGGGTACTGATTGAATTGAATCTTTCGGTTGTCCAGCATCCCGACGCGTGGCAGATTGATGTTCCATTCCCGGGAGAACACCACGTGCCCGAACTAACCCTGTTTTCGAGCCCAAGGGCCTGCTCTCTGGCTTGCCATATAGCACTCGAAGAGTCCGGGCTGCCTTACACGCTCGAACCGGTACTGGTCCGCAAGGGCGAGCACCAACGTCCCGCGTACCTCGCTATCAATCCATGGGGGAAGATTCCCGCGCTTCGAATCGACAATGAGGTTCTGACCGAAGCGCATGCCATCCTGAGCTACATCTCCGACACGTCGGATGCAGGACTCCTGCCAGCGACACCCCTCTCTCGGGCACGAGCGCACGAATGGATGAACTTCCTGTCGGCAACCGTGCACATCGCGTTCCGCCCGCTCTTCAAACCGCAGTACCTGGTCGGCGACCCGTCACGCTATCCCGATGTGCAGGAGATCGGCATCCCAAACCTCAGGAAAACCCTGCTCGAGGTTGACCGGCGACTGGACAAAAAGCGCTGGGCGCTCGGTGCTGACTTCAGCGTGGTCGACCCCTATCTGCTTGTATTCTGGATCTGGAGCCAGCGAGACGATGTGAAACCGCTGGTTGCCGAGATGCCAAACTGGGCGACGCATGCAGAACGTATCTTTGCACGGGACGCTACCTGGCGATGCCTGAACCGGGAAGGAATCACGGTGGAGAACATCAGTCAGCCATGAGTCTCGTCTACGCTGGAATCTGTTGTCACGCACCGGGTATTACCAATCGGCCCGAGGCCGCAGACGCGGAGGCATTCGGTGCGCTGATAAAAGAGTTCGATCGACTGCGGGAAGAGATCCACGCCGCCAGACCGGATGCGCTATTTGTGATTTCGGCAGAACATTTCGCAAATTTTTTCTCCGACAACATGCCAGCCTACGCGATCGGCATGGCCGATCACTATGAAGGTCCTATCGAGAATTCCGACTGGCTCGGTATTTCGAAAGTCACCGTGCCCGGCAACGCCGCACTGTCCCGCCGGATCATTGAACTCAGCATGCATGAGGCTGATGTCAGTTACGCAGAGGAATGGAATTTCGATCACGGCATCATGGTCCCTCTGCATCACGTCACGCCGCGTTACGACCTGCCCGTGATCCCCGCCAATATCAACTGCCAGTCGCCACCCTTCTCCCCGCTCAGCCGTGCATACCAGTTCGGCCTCGCGTTGCGGAGCGCCTTCGATGCCATACCGGAGCGGATTGCACTACTCGGTACGGGTGGCACCTCACACTGGCCTTGTACCCCGGACAGCGGCAAGATCAATGCGGACTGGGACAGAACATTCCTGGATCGATGGGCAAAACACGATGTTGACGCCATGACCGGGTATGACGACGGTGACATCGTCGGTGATGCCGGGGGCGGAGCCCTCGAGATCAGGACGTCGATCGCGGTCGCCGGCGCCGCGGGTGGCCTGGGTGACGTCAGGTTCTACAAACCCATTCCCGAGTTCGCCTGTGGGTGCTTGATTGCGAGCATGACGGTTAATTGATACGGCTGCCAGTCAAAAGAATTGTCAAGCATAAGACTTGTCATCTGGCGAAACAGGAACCGACTGCTGTACCGTTCGGCCCATCCTTCAGAGTTAAAGGGGCATTCAGTTGCTTTGCAGGCTGCCGCCATTTGCGTTCGCATTTATTGTTCATGTGTTTTCCGCAGACTCGATTGCACAAGTGCGTGAAGAAATCACCCTGGACGTCCAGGGCACCGAGCCGATTTCGCTGACACGAGTGGATCACGACAAGGTTGATATCGTAATCGATGGCAGACTGGATGAACCGATATGGTCACGCATTGAGCCCCTCGGAAAATTACGCGTAGTGGAACCCGATACGCTGGCAGAGACCCCGCACGCGACCGTCACTCGCATGATCTATGCCGACACAGGCCTTTATGTTTCATTTGATATGGAGCAGCCACCCGGCACCCTGGTGCAGCGGCATGCGGCGCGCGACGAGACCGACATCAACCGCGATAGCATTGGAATGCAACTCGATGCATCCGGTGCCGGTCGGTACGGCTACTGGATGACAATTGCTCTTGGCGACGGACAGGTGGACGGCGCCCTGTTGCCCGAGCGCCAGTACGACCGTGACTGGGACGGCGCCTGGTATGGAGCAACGCAACAAACAGACCGTGGCTGGTCAGCAGAACTTTTCGTGCCCTGGTCGCAGATGGCAATGCCCAAATCCGAAGGAGAGCGGCAAATTGGTGTCTACATCAGACGCCACGTTGCGTACCTAGACCAGCGCTGGGGTTGGCCTGGTCTGACCAAGACACAGCCGCGCTTTATGAGCGCATTTCAGCCACTGACGCTCCGACAAGTTGACCCCCGCCAGCAGTGGAGCGTTTTCCCCTACGCCTCTGTAACCCTTGACAACATCGATAATGACAAACAGTGGAAGACTGGAACGGATGTGTTCTGGCGACCATCGACCAACTTCCAGCTCACGGCAACAATCAACCCGGACTTCGGCGCCGTCGAGTCCGACAATGTGGTCGTCAACCTTACCGCTGACGAAACTTTTTTTCCGGAGAAGCGCCTGTTCTTCCAGGAGGGCGTGGGAATTTTCGATACCACCGATTCGAAGGAACAGTTCGGGCGACCCGGACTCCGGATCGTCAATACACGACGAATCGGCGGGCGACCCAGGGATCTCGACCTACCGGATGACGTCGAACTGACCCGGCGACAGACACTCGAACCTGCCAACATCTTCGCGGCTACCAAGGTAACAGGCCAAGTGGGTTCATTCCGGTATGGCGCAATGGCGGCCTTCGAGAACGACACTGACTATATTGCCAGCGATGACCTGCGTTATACGATGCCGGGACGTGACTTCGGTGTTTTTCGCGTCATTTATGAAGACAGCAAGAATGCAGCCTACCGCGGACTGGGCTATATCACGACACTGACTGCGCATCCCGAGAGCGACGCCGTCATCCATGGTGCAGACTTTCATTACCTGACAACCAGCGGCCACTGGAACTTCAATGGCCAGGTCGTCTACTCGGACGTCGACGATGACGGCGACGGTACGGGGATCACGGCCGATGCCAACTACCAGCCCCGAAAGGGCATTCGACACGAGTTCCGTCTGTCTTTGATGGATGACACCATCGATGTCAATGACCTTGGGTTCCAGGCGAGAAACGACATCCAGGACTACACGTACCGGTTTCAATGGAACAAGTCAGATCTGCAGTCCGTTCGGGATTTCCAGCTCACGCCTTGGGCACGTTTCCAGATCAACGGCGACGGCTTCCGTACTTTTCATGGCCAGGGTTTCAGCGGGCAGGTAACGCTGAACAACCTGAATTCCATCAGTGGATGGCTCGGGTACTTCCAAGATCAATACGATGATCGCAACAGCTTCGGCAACGGTACCTTTGCCGTGCGCTCACGCGCTTTTGCCGACCTGAATTTCCGCACCAGCAGGGCCAAGCCGCTGAGCATGTCCGTGCGTCTCGGGACACGTCCCGAGGACCTGTACGGAACCTCGGTCGAATCGGAAATTGGTTTGACCTGGCAACCGCTTGACAACCTGAACCTCGACCTGAACGTCACGCACGTGGACAAGAGCGGCTGGCTGCTTCACCAGGCAGATGAAAACTTCACGACATTCAATGGTACACAGTGGCAACCGGAGTTCAGCCTGGACTTCTATCCAACGTCCAGGCAGCAACTGAGCCTGTCGATGCAATGGGTCGGTATCCGCGCGCTGGAGGACCGATTCTTCGTGTTGCCGGGCGGCACGACTGAACTCGTTGAAGTACCGGACCCGGTGGCCGAATCCGACGATTTCAGCATTTCACAACTTAGCTTCCAGTTGCGTTACCGTTGGCAAATTGCCCCACTGTCCGATTTGTTCGTCGTCTATACGAAAGGAGACCGGCAAAAGACCGACCTGATGCGCTACGGGGATCTTTTCAACGACAACTGGAACAACCCCCTGGGAGACTTTCTGGTCGTCAAGCTACGCTACCGACTGGGATCCTAAGACCGGGCGGGTGCCTACGCGGCCAACCCTTTCAGAGCCGCAAGCCGGCAACAGGCATCTTCGAGTACATCGTCCTCCTTTGCAAAACAGAATCGGACGATGGTCTTGCCCTCTTCCCCTTTGAAGAACTCCTCCCCCGGCACACTCGCAACTCCCGTCCTTTCAAGCAGAAAGTGCGCACGCGCCTTACTGTCCGCACCGGGCAATGAAGAAACATCCGCAAGCACATAATAGGCACCCTGGGGAATGCAGGGCGTAAGCCCTGCACCGATCAGCCCGTTGCAAAGAATCTCGCGCTTTCGCCGGTACTTGTCCGCCAGATTTTCAAAGAACGCATCGTCCAGCTCGGCAATGCCAGCGGCCGCGCCTAACTGTAACGGTGTAGGCGCGCAGACGTAGACCAAGTCACTGAAGTTGCCGATCGCTTTCGACCATTTCTCATCACAGATCGCATACCCGATACGCCAGCCCGTGATGCTGAAGGTCTTCGACAGACCGGAGATCGTGATTGTGCGCTCCCACATGTCCGGCAATGAAGCGACGCTTATATGTTCACCACTATCGAATATGAAGTGCTCGTAGATCTCGTCCGTAAATACGAACAGGTCGTGGCGTTTCGAGAATTCCGCAACCAGTTCTATCTCGGCGCGTGACCATACCTTGCCCGACGGGTTCGACGGCGTGTTGACGATGATCGCACGCGTCCGCCCGGTCACAGCGTTTTCAAGTTCATCCATGGAAAATGACCAGTCCGGCGCCTTTGTCGGCACGAAAACCGGCACTGCCTGTGTCGCGACAATCGTGCTCTCGTGATAACTATAATAAGGCTCGAACAACAGAACTTCGTCACCCGGCTCCAGCAAAGCAAGGCAGGAACAATAGAGTGCCCCCGTCGCACCCGCACTCACGACGATATTGGTTTCTGCATCGACATCGAGCCCATAAAGGCGCTGATACTTGCCGGCGAGTGCATCGCGGAGCTGGCGCGTGCCATCGTGTCTTGAGTAACTGTTCTCCCCTTGGTCTATCGCCGCTTTGGCCGCATCGACAACCGGCTGCGGGACAGCGAGGTCGCAGACCCCCTGGGACAGATTGACGCCGCCAACGCGCTCACATTCCACGCTCATTGCACGCAGCTCCGATTTCCGGACCCACTCGTGGCGAGAACTCAACTTCAATGACATTGTTCCATATCCTCGTGGTCGCTCCTCAGATTCAAGGTAGAATGATCACAGGCGAGAACACGATGTACAAGCAGATAAAAAAATGGATACCGGCGGGAATCCTGCTCGCAACTCTGTTTTGCGCGCGGGCTGGCGCGCAGGATAAGGAAGCCGACGTAACCGAAGAAGAACCAGTTTACGACGAAAACACAGCAGAGTGCATTTCCCTGCGACATGTCCGTCGAACGAAGGTTGTTGACGATCGGAACGTACTGTTCTACATGAGAGGCAAAACGGTGTACCACAACGTTTTGCCGCGCAGTTGCAGCGGCCTCGCCCGCGAGGACCGGTTCTCCTATCAGACAAGCATAGGCAGGCTGTGCCGCCTGGATCAAATTAGCGTCCTCTACAACGATCCGTTCGGTATGAGGGCAGGCAACCGTTGCTCACTTGGCGCCTTTCAAAAAATCGACCGTGACGATGCCAAAGCATTCATGGATAGCGCCAACAACGATGTGCCTGCCGCCAAACCGCTGCCGATGCCGGCGCCCCAGGAAGTCGGCGCAAGTCAGGAGCAAGATCCCGAAGAGAGTTAGACGCCGCGATCGAATGTCGCAGTCTTGATCAACGCGTAAACGGGTGCGCCGACGGCCAGTCCCAGCTCCGCGATCGCGTGCCGCGTAATCCGCGCCTTGAGCGGCGTACCGCTGACATCGATCGATACCAGTGCAAATGCCGAATCCGGAATTTCCGCAATGGCCGAGATCGCTCCTTCGAGCTCATTTCGTACACTCAATTTCCCGGGATCACCGCTCGCAACGACAACATCGCTGGCTCTCACGGCGAGACGTGCTGACTCGCCCACGCCGGTTGTCTTCAGTTCCGGAATGGTTAGAACCTGTCCCCCGTGCATAACGCGCGTCAGGTGAAGTTCCTCGATGTGACCCGTCACGACGACATCAAGAATGGAGACAGGCTCGAAGGGGAGCGACGACGCCCGCAACGATTCCCTGCCGAGGATGCCGGCCGCGCTACCAACTGCATCGATCCGGCCGTTGTCAATCAGGATGACCCGGTCGGCGAGTCGAGCCATTTCGGACACGGTATGGCTAACGTAGATCGCCGGAATCCCGAAGTGTGCATTCAGTGTCTCGACGTATGGCAGGATATCGTTCCTCGCACCGACATCGAGCGATGCGAGCGGCTCGTCGAGAAGCAACAGTCGTGGTCGCGCCAACACAGTCCTGGCGATAGCTACTCGCTGTCGTTCGCCACCCGACAACGATCCGACATCCCGGTCGAGTAGCGAACTGATGCCCATCGCCTCAACAACATCCGCTTTAGCAATATTTCCGCCGTCATTACCCCTGCGAGACCACGCGTAATCCAGGTTTCCAACCACGTTCAGGTGAGGGAACAATCTCGCGTGCTGAAAGACGTAACCGACCGGTCTCTGGCAGGCCGGTACAAAAGAACGTTTCACCGAATCCTGCCAACAATCATCTTCGTAGCGGACCGTTCCGGTTGCGGCATCCTCGAGACCTGCGATGATTCGCAGGAGCGTGCTCTTCCCGCTGCCGCTTGGACCAATCAGCCCCAGGATCCCGGCAAGTGGCTCGTCGAAAGATACCTCAAGCACGAAACTGGTAAAGCCGATACGAACGTCGACGACAAGCGGTCCGGCAGGCGCATCAGACATTGATCCTCCCCCCCCGGCGCCTCGTATACACGAACATGAGAACGAGAAATGCGAACACGATCAGCCCGGCGGATAAACTATGGGCGTCGCCATAATTGAGTGTTTCGACATGTTCGTAGATCGCGATCGAGATGACGCGAGTTTCCCCGGGGATATTTCCGCCCACCATTAACACAACGCCAAATTCGCCGATTGTGTGCGCAAAAGTCAGCACGGACGCCGTGATGAAGCCACGACTCGCGAGCGGCGCGGCCACGGAGAAAAATGCGTCGCGCGAGCTCGCTCCGAGAGTGGCAGCGGCCTCCATGGGACCCCGGCCGATCGCTTCGAAGGCATTCTGGAGTGGTTGCACCATGAAAGGCAGCGAATAAATCACCGATGCAATAACAAGGCCCGCGAATGAAAACGTCAGGGACTCGCCGGTAACCTTCAGCCAGAATCCTCCGACCGGCGATGCCGGACCGAGCGCGATGAGCAGGTAAAAGCCAAGTACAGTGGGTGGCAAAACAAGCGGTAAGGCTGTGACAGCCTCGACCGCGGGCCGGAATCGCGATTTCGTCCCCGCCAACCACCAAGCAATCGGCGTACCGAGCATAATCAAGACGATCGTCGTTACCCCGGCAAGGGCAAGTGACAACCAGAGAGGTCCCAGGTCCGGCATGAAAACGACTCCGTCAATATCCGTAGTAAGTCGCGATTTTCTCGCGCACAGCGGGACGCTTGAGGAAACTTAGAAATGCCCTGGCTGCTTCATTATCGGCGCCACCCGCGAGCAGAACAGCATCCTGCCTGATTGGCGAGTGCAACGTCACAGGGATTTCCAGATAGTGACCTTCAAACCGCTCCCGGGCCAGCAGCACATGCGACAGGGCGACAATGCTCGCATCGGCGTTACCGAGCGCTGCCATGGAGAATGCCTGGCTTGCATTCTCGCCGAAAACCAGCCGGTCACTGACCGATTCCCAGAGTCCTTTTGCCTGCAACGCTTGACGGGCAGCGCTGCCATACGGCGCAAGCGCCGGGTTGGCGATTGCCAGCTTTTTCAACTGGCCCGATTGCAGAGATTCACGCACGGTATCGGCAATGACGCCGGCCGAATGGGCCCAGAGGGCCAGGCGACCTTCCGCATACGTGAACCGTGTGCCGGACACGCCGAAGCCATTGGCCTCGAGTTTGGCGGGACGCACCTGGTCGGCGGCAAGAAAGGCATCATAAGGTGCACCATTGACGATCTGGGCGTACAACATGCCGGTTGACCCACTCGATAGTCTGATCGCGTGCGGTGAACCCGCCTCGAAGTCGGCGCGCAACGTCTCGAGCACCGGGTTGAAATTAGACGCAACCGCAATGAGCGCTTCGTCGGCCAACACCGACAGCGGCAGGAATACTAACCAGGCCATACGCATCGTTACCGCCTATCGATGCGATGCCAGTTTCGAGTCGGTGACTGCTTCATTCGCCAGCCGTGATAAGGGTGTCTGGCCAGGAGCTCTTTATCGCGAAAGAAGAATATCAGCACCACACCGGCAACGAAGCCACCAACATGAGCCCAGAACGCGACACCGCCACCGGATTGTCCATAGCTGGCAACCCCACTTAGTATCTGCACGACAAACCAGTAGCCAAGCACTAGGAATGCCGGCACAGCGATCGTCGTTACGTAGAACACGAGGATAAACAGCATGTGCACGTGAACGCGGGGATACAGGAAAATATAGGCACCCATTACACCGCCAATCGCGCCCGACGCACCGACCATGGGAATTTGCGACGTCGGATCGGCAGCCACCTGGAATGTGGCGGCCGCAAGACCGCACAGCAGGTAGAAAACGCCAAAGCGCGCAGGACCCATGGCATCTTCAACGTTGTCACCGAAAATCCACAAGAACCACATATTCCCGATGATGTGCATCCATCCACCATGCATGAACATCGATGTAACCGTGGTGTACCAATTGCCAGATTCTCCGAGCACACAGACATTGCCGGTACCTCGCGGCACCAGGTCAAGGAGTTCACCCGGGATCAATCCGAACTGACAGACCGTCCCGGCCAGTGCCTGCGTGGACCCCATCCCCTGCAGAAACACCCAGGCTGCAACGTTCAGCCCGACAATCGAAACGGTTACGAATGGAAACAGAATCTGCGGATTGTCATCTTTGATCGGAATCATCGGGTCCGGCTGCTAATTTTCACGTCAGGCCGTTCTCGTTGCCGTCGCGCGAGAGGCTCTAACAAAGGCAAATGCCTCAGCAAGCGTCGATGACTGGCTGCTGTTCATTGCGGCCACATTAACGCGGGCATTCGGCAGCATGTAGATGTGAAACCGTTGCTCCATCAGCAGTTGCTCTTCGTCTGTGACCGGGAGGCAGGAAAACATGCCGTGCTGGCGCTCGATAAACGACGCATCAAAATCCGGATTAGCTGCCTCGATAGTCTCGCGCACGGCATGCCGCATCGTGACGATATGTTGCCTTACGCCGTCGAGTTCCTCTCGCCAGAGGGTCTCCAGCGACGGCGTCGACAGGATTTCATTCACCACGGCCGCACCGTGATCGGGTGCCATGAAATAGAGCTGCCTGACAGTGTCGCGAAGTTTGCGACGTACACTTTCTTTGTCGGTCCCGTCCGGGGAAACGATGACGGAAAGCAATCCTGCACGTTCACGGTAGATGCCGAAGGATTTGGACGAGGAAACCGTCAGCAGCATCTGTGGGACCAGTTTAGCGAAGGCACGCACGCCCGCGACGTCTTCCTCGATACCTTCGCCGAAACCCTGGTAAGCAATGTCGACAAACGGTATCGCACCTGTGTCGTTCACAGTTTCTGCCAGCCGCTGCCATTGTTCGATGGTGAGATCCTGCCCGGTCGGGTTGTGACAGCAACCGTGGACCAGGAGCATGTCATCGGGGCGCATGCCGGCCAGGTCCTCCAGCATACCGTTGAAATCGAGCCCAGCTTTTTGCTGGTCGTAATACCGATAGTCACGGATCATCATGCCGGCCCTGTCGAAGAACTCCAGCTGGTGACTCCAGACGGGGCGGGATGCCCAGAGCGTCGAATCCGGGTTCAGGCTAACCACGAACTCGGCACCTGCCCGGAGTGCGCTTCCCGCGCCCGGCGTCTGAGCAGAAATGATCCTCTGCTCGCGTAGCACAGGATGCTCCACACCGAGGGTCAGTCTCTCGATACATTCGCAATAGGCGGCATTTCCTAGCGGTGACAGGTATGACTTGGGTAACCCGCGATCGAACAACTGTTGTTCTGCAAGACGGACAGCCTGCATGACCGGTGCATTCCCAGATTCGTCGCGAAAGACACCGATCCCCAGGTCGATCTTCGCCGGGTCTTGATCTGCGGCAAGCCGCACGAACATCGCCTCGATAGGGTCGTTCTCGTAGTTCTGGATTTTGGTGAACATCTCCGGTTCCGGACCGACCAGCGGTTTAGCTAGTGAATCACAGATCAGCACCGCTGGAAACCACCGGGACATCAGCTGCCGGTCATATCACACCCGATCCTTGTCTCTTAAACCGTAAAACCGAAGAGGTCATTCGGTATTGCGTACAGGTGGACCGGTGTCAAACGAGTTACGTCTTTTGCAGCTCTCGGTCTTCGGGAACGAATACCCTTGGAAACGTTAGAGCAACCCGCTCGCGAGGCACAAATCCCGTCGTTAGCGGCTTAGGGTGACCGGGCCGAAACAATCGATGAGAGAACCAACAGACCAATGCCACACCAAGCTCTTTTCATTACGATCTTTCAAGCGTTCTTCTCTGGGACCGCTGATGGGACAGTAACGTTACGCGTGCCAATATGGGTTCGCAACCGTCTCGATAACCGGTGACATCCAATCTTGATTCGCCGTCGCGGGTGGCGTAACCTGAACCACGATTTCTGCAGGTGAACACCCGGGTAACCGGGTCTTAATCGGGAAGACGGTGAGCTGAAATACGGCGATCCCGTCACTGCCCCCGCAACGGTAAATGAGGCAGTCAATCAACCTAGCCACTGCGTGATTGCGCGGGAAGGCGATTGACGAAACCAAGCATTCG
>CAZWEW010000033.1:0-15569 GCA_964633055.1 uncultured Woeseia sp.
CCTGGTAGACGGGGAGTCTGGGATTGAGCAATTTTATGGTGAATACAAAAGGAGTCTCAGTAGCTCGGTGCATTCTCGTCTTTATGCTGGAATTCTGGAGCAGATGTATGGGGGTATTGGGGGCGAAGTGCTCTATGCGCCTTATCAACAGCGTTGGGCACTGGGTCTTAATGTAAACGCCGTCAAGCAACGAGGATTTGAGCGCAATTTTAGATTTCGCGAATATGAAACCGTAACGGGCCATCTGAGTGCTTATTATGCATCGCCATTTTTTGATCTTGACTTTGCGGTTCATGCGGGTCGTTACCTTGCGAAAGACCGGGGTTATACTTTTGAAGTAAGGCGAACATTCGATAATGGATTTTCTATCGGCGGTTTCTTTACAAGAACAAATGTTTCAGCGAGAGATTTTGGGGAGGGAAGTTTTGATAAAGGTCTTTTCTTTAGGATTCCATTTAATGGATTTTTGCCTGGTAACTCCCGGTCGTCCTACAGCACAATTTTGCGCTCGTTAGAACGTGATGGTGGTCGCCGAATAGAGCACTTTGGTACTACTCTGTGGTTTGACCGACGCGCACTTCGATACGATGCTCTTGAGCGCAATTTGGACAGGATGCGCCCCCGATGAGTGTCTGCATTTACCGCAAGCTTATTGTCATGGTCGTTAGCCTTGTTCTTACCGGATGTGGTGTGACGTTTCAGTCGACGCAGTTCAATTTTTTGAAAAGCCTCTTTGACGTAGATTCTTCTGTCTCCGAGCCTAACTGGATTGTGACCTGGAGGGATCGCGTGTACCCGGTGTATGCGATTAACCATGATGGTGGCACCTTATTTGTGAATGAAGATAGATTGTTGGTTACATTTGACGGTTGGCAGGTCACAGATCTTTCGTTACCAGGTTCACGCACAAAAAAAGTCGCGGTCCTTAATAAGGTCGTATCAGACGATGGCACAGTTTCGATGCAGTTTGAGGACGGGCGAGGTCGCAGGCTGGAGACTCACTTATGTAAGGTTTGGGAGCGATTTTCGGAATCCAAAGAGAAAGTTCTCCGAACCGGGAATCTGACAATTTGGACCCAGCAATGTTCGGGGCCAGATGAAACGTATACAAATGAAATTCGTTTAAATGAATTGGGTCAACTGATTGCACTTCGATTTTTTCTGGTTCCGGGTATCGCGCCCATCAAAATTGAGCTGCTTTAAGTGCTCATAATTTATTCAATCGTGTTGAACATAGTGATTTTTTGAACCAGTAGGTTAAGTGGATAGAGTAGGAAACAATAAGTATGGTGACTGATATGGGCCAAGAACGAATCCGACTTGATTCGAGTCATGGATGTTGCATGATTGACAGTCTGGAACTGGCTTCTGACTATACAGGTGAGTCAAATGGTTGAAATTAGGTCTGGTTGGTTGTCTGCCATCTTGGCAGCATTCATTTGTCTCTTCTGTGGTCAAGCAACCGCACAAAACCTTCCGGCAGGTGTTTCACCTGAATTGGTTCGGCAAATTCAGACCCTCTCTCCCGCGCAGCAGCGCGCATTGGCGGAGCAATATGGGATAACCCTCCCTGTTGAGGCGGTAGAGCCTGTCGATCAAGAGGCTGGTCTCGGTGATGTTGGTGAACCGCTCGAGCCGGAACCTCAGGCGGGTTTCGAGGACGGTACCGAAATTCTCGAAATGGATGCCGACCAGGGTTTGGCTCTATACGGCCAGTCTTTGTTCGATCGAGAGGTGTCCACGTTTGCGCCCACAGACGATTCACCAGTACCAGATGAGTACCGTCTTGGCGTGGGTGATCAGTTGGTGGTTCAACTGTTTGGTACGGCGAATGACACATACATTCTGTTGGTAGGACGTGATGGCACTATCACTTTCCCTAGATTAGGTGCGATTACAGTATTGGGCTTGACCTTTGAAGACGCCCGAACTCTTATCGATACTCGCATCGAACAGCAACTGATCGGGGTCGAAGTGGTTATTACGATGGGTCGGTTGCGAGCTATTGGCGTGTTCATGGCAGGTGAGATTAGTGTCCCCGGAGCGTATTCGGTGAGTGCGCTAACGACTGTAACTCAAGCCCTGTATCAAGCGGGCGGTGTGAGTGACATAGGGTCACTGCGTGGTATTCAGGTTCGGCGTAAAGGTAATATCGTATCGACATTTGATGCATACAACTTGTTGATGCGAGGTGATTCCTCAAACGATATTCGACTGCAATCCGGAGATGTGCTCTTCGTACCGACTATGAAGTCTATGGTTGAGATTCGTGGCGAGGTACGACGGCCAATGATTTACGAGCTTCTCGGAAATGAATCAGTGTCTGATCTCATTGAGATGGCGGGTGGTTTAACCAGGGAGGCATTCGTGGATCTCGCCACTCTCACTAGGTCTTCGAATGAAGGTGGTTTGCCCTTTATCGAATCGCTGAATTTGACTGAATCCAGCGTGCGTTCTCTAAAGCTTCGCGACGGAGACAGATTGTTAGTCTCGGCTGTCGGCAGCCGATTGGAAAATCATATAGAAATACAAGGTGCCGTGTATCGACCGGGATCGTATGGCTGGAGACCAGGGCTAAGAGTGTCAGACCTGATCACTTCTTTGACTGAAGACCTTTTGCCAGAAGCGGATCTTTCTTATTCGTTACTAGTGCGGCAAAAAGAGGGTTCTCTTGATATCGATGTTGTTCAGTTTAACCTCTCGGATATGTTCGTTTCGTTTGGTGGTGAGCACGATCCCGAACTTGCACCTTACGATAAATTGTTGGTGTTCTCATCGCCTATAGTGGGGGAGATTGATATTGACTTGGTTGAAGATATCGAACCGGGAGAGGATATCGAACCGGGAGAGGATATCGATCTGGGAGAATATACGCGGGAAGAAATGCTGGCGCCCGTGATCGAAAAGTTACGTTTGCAGTCTCGCGGTGGTGAGGCAGTGAATTTAGCGACAGTTGCGGGCGCGGTTCTTGCTCCGGGAGAATATCCAATCATGCCCGGTTACACAGCAAATGATCTGGTGTCTGCTGCGGGAGGGCTCAGTGAGTCTGCAGATCTCACCACCGTGGAACTACGCCGTATACGGCGTAGCGTTCTCGGGAATGTAGAAGTTGATTACTCAGATATTCGTTTTGACCGATTTAGGGAACTAGAAAGAGTCGAACTTCAGAGTCGAGACCACATTACCGTAAGGGAAGTACCCGATTGGAATCCAGACGATACGATTGAGATTCGTGGTGAGGTCTATTACCCAGGAACCTACGTTATCTCTTCAGGGGATACCCTTTCCGAGATCATTCGAAGAGCAGGAGGGCTGACGGAATTAGGCTTCCCCGAAGGGGCGGTATTTACTCGTCAGACCGCCGCTCAACAGGAAATAGAAAGAGCTGCTGAGTACGCGTCTGATATTTTAAGATCTTACTCATCGAGACTCCTCACAGAAGAAACCACCACTTCTACTATGGCGGAAGTTGTTGAAATAACTCAGCAACTAGAAAACTTCGAGGGCGTGGGAAGGATATTGGTTAATCTGCCAGCAGCCATTGATGGGGAGGCCTCAGCTGACTATGTGGTCGAAGATGGCGATGTGCTTTTGATTCCACGGAGAAGCTCGACCGTGACTGTGGTGGGTGAAGTGAAGGAGACTGCCACACACGTTTACCAGCAAGGGTTATTAGTTAAGGACTACATTGACTTAAGTGCGGGTGCTTCCGAGCGCGCGGACGAAGAGGGTATATACATTGTTCGCGCGAATGGCTCTAATTTACGCTATGACTCAAAAGATCGCAGACGTTGGTGGCGATTCGGTGTTGGTAGGACTCTAGCTCTGGAGCCAGGTGATACGATTGTTGTGCCAGTGGACTCGCAACACAAAGAATCGTTAACGCAGTGGCGTGAAGTGACGCAAATCCTTTACCAAGGTTTGGTGTCGGTAGCTGCAGTTGCGAGGCTGTAACGAAACCACAAATGATAGCTAAACTAGGACACTTTAATGGGCGATACTAACCAACAGTCACGCTATCCCCTTGACCAAGATGGCGGAATCGATCTCAAAGAATTGTTCTTGGTTCTGTGGGCTGGTAAATGGCTCATTGGCGGTATCAGCGCTCTTGCCGCAGCAGTTTCTGTAATTGTGGCTCTCATGCTTCCCAATATCTACACTTCTAGCGCCTTGCTGGCTCCAGCTGAGCAGTCTGGTGGAGGGTTAAGTGCTCGTCTGATGCAAGAGTATGGTGGACTTGCGAGCCTGGCTGGTGTGCCGCTACCCGGAGGTGGCGAGGGCGGCCGGGCCCAGTTGGGCATGGAGCTCATGAAGTCACGGGCGTTTCTCGGGGAGTTTGTGGAACGCAGGAAACTTTTGCCTGAGCTGATGGCCGTCGAATATTGGGATATGGCAACGGGCGATCTTGTCTATGACCCAGAAATATATAATTACGACTCAGGAAAATGGGTCAGGGACATAGGTCCGCCATTTCAACCCAAGCCTTCCCTTCTGGAGGCTCATGAAGAATTTATGCTGATTTTGAGGGTGTCACAGGATACACAGACTGGTTACGTGTCTGTGTCCATCGATCACGAGTCCCCGATCATTGCGGCTCGCTGGGTCAACTGGATGGTAGAGGACATCAATGCCGCGGTACGTTCTCAGGACGTTGAAGAGGCCAATCGTTCGATTAGTTACTTGCAAAACCAGATCGCCAACACGTCATTGGCGGAACTACAGACTGTGTTTTTTGAACTCATTGAGAGCCAAACCGAGACAGCGATGCTGGCGGAGGTTCGACCCGAGTACGTATTCAAGACCATTGACCCCGCCGTCGCGGCTGAAGAAAGAAGCCGACCTAATCGAGCGCTTATTTGCGCTTTGGGCACATTGTTGGGTGGCATACTATCGCTGATGATCGTCCTGATTCGCAACTACGCCAGTTCTAATCCTGACGTCGGTAAGATAACCGCCTAAGGGCTAAGCAGCTCAAAAAAACAGCTACGCCATGATTGTCACTTCGCTTAGTGACTTTCACTGTATTGAGCAAAATATATTTGAGTAAGCTATGGAAAATCAAGATACAAAATACGCTGATACAAACTTCGGGACAAAAACTAGTATTTTGAGAATACTACTTTCTGTTTCAGAAGTGAGTGGTCCATATAACTAATTTACTTTCCCATTCGCAAAAAAACAAAATATTACGCTTCATCTATTGCTTAAGATTAAAGACAGTTAATCCATATTCTTTTTAACCTGGGAACCTTTTTTCTGAAAAACTTAATTCCGAATGCCAAAAGCATGTTTCGTTTTTGTAAAATAATGATTCTCTTTCACAAATACCAACACAAAATATCGTTTAATCTGACAAGTAATTAATCGGTTGGTAGAAAATATTTCATAGCAGATAATAGATACGTAAACTAACAAACAACCTTAATCTGAGAGCATGGGCGGGCCAAACGATATTTATGTGGTATTATTTTTTTTCTTTACCCTAAAATATCAATTAGTTCCATTTTCACGTTAATATACAATTTTGTTAATGAAAGACATTTTACTATTAGGACCATTTAAGATAATGAAAAAACAAAAACGAAGTTCAAAAGGGTCACGGATGACGTACTTGGAACAATTGAAAGACCACAACGCAAAATCAAAAAAAATAATTAATGGAATCTCTCAAGATGCCATAGACAGCATTGCAATCGCAACCGATGTCGTGAAAGCGTTAAATGCCGAAGGATTAAGTCCACCTCAGTCACTCCAAGATAAAGTTAGATCACTCGTAAGACTAATGGGTTTTGAGTTAGTTGAATCGAATAATACAAACCGACGACAAAAGAAAAAGCTTCCAGCTAAGAAAGGTAGAGGCCGCCCAAAGGGTTCAAAAAACAAACCTAAGAAAAAGGTGGCTAAGCCCAAGGTAAAAAAGAAAGCCAGGAAAAAATCTGCAAAGAAAAAAGCTCCGGCTAAAAGAGCGTTAGGTCGTCCAAAGGGTTCAAAAAACAAACCTAAGAAAAAGGTGGCTAAGCCCAAGGTAAAAAAGAAAGCCAGCAAAAAATCCGCAAAGAAAAAGGCTCCAGTTAAAAGAGTGGTAGACCGTCCAAAGGGTTCAGAAAACAAACCTAAGAAAAAGAAGAGCTGACGTCGTAAAAAAGTCAGAAGGATCTCAACAGCTCGACGTTGATTGGTTCGTATTCGACTGCAACTATCGGAATAGCCATCGGTTCTGTACAAGCCGGTGATGATCATGAGCAATGGGCACGTCGGCGTGTATCGTCACACCGGCGAATCGAAAGTACCGCCAAAACATTGATCTGGAGGCAGCGATGAAATTCCTGCGAGCGCTAGTTGCCACCATTCTCGTTCTGTCCAGTCATTCAGTGTACGCACATCATTCATTCCCGACAGAATTCGATGGGGACCTGCAGGGTGAAATTAGTGGCACGATCACGACCGTATGGTTTCGCAATCCACATGTGCGTTATCGAATCGACGTGATTGCCGAAGGCGGATTGGTCGAGGAGTGGGATGTGCAAACGACCAGTCTTACCAGCATCAGACGGGCTGGCTGGACGAAAGAAACGCTGACGGTCGGGGAGACCGTACGGATATGGGGCGACCTCGGACACAACGGCAGCAAAAAGATCTTTATGCGCGGCGTCAAGAAGGCAGACGGCACGGAACACTTTCCGTTTGGACCCACGGGCAACCGTGGCAAGCGCGATAGTGTTACGGCGGATATGGACAAGGATTACGGGTATGTGCAAGTCAATAGTGCGTATCCGTTCGACATCAGCGGACCCTGGCGTAACAACTACAAGTTTCGCCTGACCGTTGATGACCTCGAACCGAAGCCCACCCCATTTACCGAAGCGGGGCGCAGGACGTTCGAGTCCACCGAAGTCTGGCTCGATGAGGTATTGCGTTGCCTGCCGCTGGGCCTGCCAAGAGTTTTTGGTTCGCCATACAATATGGAGATTGTTGACGCGGGTGCTCACTACGTGATCATTTACCAGCAGAACAACACACCGCGACGAATCTGGATGGACGGGAGACACACTCCCGGGGACTGGCCGGAAACGTCGATGGGTTTTTCGACCGGCCAGTGGGAAGATAACGTACTCGTCATCGAGACGACGCGCCTTTCCGCGGGAACCCTCGATGGCTCGTTGCTGCCGATGAGCGGTGAGGGCACGCGGATCGTTGAACACTGGAAAATGACGGACGGCGGCCTAGCCATGGATCGCATCATGACAATTTATGATCCTTACTACACGGAGCCGTTGATACGGCGGCGTGGTTCGGCGCGCGCGGCGTCTGTCGATATCCTCGAACAGGCACCCTGTGATCCGGATGGTTATTATCGTGACCTGCTGGAGAATGGTCACCTAGAAGAGCACCTCGGGCTTTAGCCCGTTGGCAGCGAGCCGGGCTCAATTGACGCGGCCTGAGCCACGGCCAATAATCATCGGCTGCAGCCATTCGAACAAACAATCACCTGGAGGAATAAGGTATGTCTGACGAGCGTGAGCTGGATCGTCGCGAGGTTCTGAAGTCGGGGGTTATGCTGGGAAGTCTGGTGGCAACCGCCGGTATGCCGTTCTGGTCGAAACTCGCCCTGGCTCAGGGTGAGGAGCTCGTGTCATTTACTGATGTCCCGGAAGACTACGCGGTTGCACCGAAAACGCCTGGCGCGATCCACTTTGTCGACACGCGTTACATCGACTCGTTCTATACGTCGAACGATGACTTCTACGTCGTTCAGCACTACGGCCAGCCGGATGTCGATGTGGACAGCTATCGACTGAAGCTTACCGGTCTGGTGGACAACCCGCTCGAAGTCACACTGGGCGACATCAAGGCCATGGACAAATTTGAAATTGATGCCGGGTTCGAATGCGGCGGCAATCGCCAGGATTTCTATCATGGCCTGATCGGCAATGCGAAGTGGGGCGGCGTCCGCCTCAGCGACTTGCTGAAGCATGCCGGTTTGCAGGACGACGGCATCGAAGTCGTGTTTTACGGCGCCGACAAGGGCAACGAGAACATTCGGGATATCGATGTCGAGCAGACATTTGGTCGAAGCATGCACATCGACGATGCGATGCGCGCCGAAGTCATGGTTGCCTACGAGATGAATGGTGAGCCGTTGCCAAGTTTTCACGGCGCCCCGCTTCGCCTGATCGTCCCCGGCTGGTACGGCGTGGCCAACGTGAAATGGCTGAACCACATCCACGTCCAAGACAGGCGTTACATGGGCCGCTTCATGGCGCGCGATTATGTCACCCTGAGAAAGGTGGATGTCGGCGGCGTAGAGCGCTGGGACGAGATATCGGTCACCTGGATCCAGCTCAAGTCGTCGATCGTCCGCGTGACCAAACATGATGGCCGTCACAAGGTCACGGGCTTCGTGTTGAACGATGGCACGCCGCTCGAGTCCGTAGAAATCAGCATCGATGGCGGCGACTGGCGCAGGGCGGAGATCGATCCCGATTCGTCGCAGTATTCCTGGAAGCTGTTCTACCTCGACTGGGACGATGCCACACTAGGCGAACATACGTTGGTATCACGCGTGACCGACGTCAATGGTCAGGTACAGGCCACCGCCGACCAGCTGCCGGAGAAAGTGACCCGCTGGGAGAACTACGGGCAGTTTCCGCGCACGGTGATGATTTCCTGAAGCCGGCTGACCTGTCGTTCATGCGGGTATGTTCTGGGGCAGGTTGGTTATGGAACCTGTCATGTTGAGGAATTGTGCCTATTGGTCAATTCTGTTGTTTGTCGCGGGTTGTTCGCCGTCGTCACAAGACCCGGGTGGCGCGCTCCCGCCGCCGCTCCTCGAACAGCATGAGTCGCGTTACGTAACGGATTCCTCTGTCTGGGGCAAACTGACGTTCCAAACAATGCAGGTGCGCAAGGATCCGGCGGCTCCCGAAGATTCGAATGCCATCGCGCAGTTAGTTGGTGCTTTCAATCAGGCGTGGCTTAGTCGAGACGAGCCAGCCTTTGCTCACATGCTGCATGATCGCGTAGTGCGCATTCGACAAGGACGGATAGCCGATGGCAAGGAGGCGGTCGTCAATCGTATCCGGGGAGAGTCGAGGGGCGAGCGACCTGAAGGCTACACCGGCTCAATCGGGCTCACCATCAGGAACGTCGAGATCAGGGTATTTGGTGACGTCGCCGTTGCCCTGTATCGGCTGGACATTCGAGGTGGTGCCCGATGGGAGTACGCGGACTTGTCTACCGTGCTCCAGTTTTTCGAACGAACGGATGACGGCTGGAGGATATTTGCACACACCGAAAGCATGGCGCTGGGAGATCCCACGGCACCTCCGGTACCGGAAAATGTACCGACACGTGTGACGCCGATTCGGTTCGACTTCGTCTACCCGGTTTCAGACCTTGATCGAGCTGTGGATTTTTACGAGGCTTTGCTGGGTCCGCCGGTTGAAGTCACTGACAGTCGGGCATCATTTCGCGTCAATCGCGCATTTTTTGAACTGACAACGGAGCGCATCGACGATCGTATCCGCATCAAGCCGGGCATGGCTAATGGCTACGCGGTTATCGATACTCATTCACTCAATACAGTCAGCACAAAACTTGCTTCGCTAGGCATTTCCGATGTTCGGGAGGCCGCATGTGAGAATACGCGCTGCCTGATTGCAGAGGACCCGTCCGGGAACATTGTTGTCTGGCGGGAGCTTGCGTCACCGCAGAACATCGCAAATCCGAGTCCAATTCTGACTTTTTACGAACTCGATACTCCGGTCTCTGTCACAGTTGGCTCACTGATGAACGAATGGATGTCGAAGTCAGACCGCGTTGCAGACTACCTGTCGGATGATGCAACGTGGATCGACGACGAAGTTGGAGTGGCGTCAGGCACCGACATTACAGCGCTTCTCAAGGAGCGTTGGTCGGCGCTAAGCGATGGTGACGGCGGCATCGATGGCGAGATGGCCATTTCAGATATGGCGGTGCATGAGGTCGACGATATGGTTGCAGTATCTTTTCATGCGTCGCTGGTGCTCAACAATTCGCCCAAGCGCAGCGGGTCATCGCGCATCATGCAATTATGGCGTCGAAGTGGCAGTGACTTTCTGCTCGAATTCTCGTTCATGGTACGCGCCAGGGAGCAGGTGGATCGGCCAGTAAATGGCATGGACTATACGGCTTATCCCGTGTCGCAACTCGGCAGGGACGGAGCATTCTATAAAGTGCTGTTCGGCTCCGAACCTTATCGGGACGACAACTGGTTCGGTTTTTGGTCGACGTCGAGCGTATTTGGGTTGGTCGGCGATTATCCTGACCAGCCATCATATAGTCCGGTCGCGCACACGAGTAACGGTTATGCAGATCTCAGTATCGGATCAGCCGAAGTCGTCTACCGGTATCTCGAGGCGCGGGGTGCCGCGTTTCCCCTGGTCACCGGTATCAATAATGAAAGGGGCATCGACACTCAACCGGGTTACCTGCAGATTCTCGCGGTTGACAGCGAAGGCAATCTGATTAACTTCAGTCAGTACCTTGAGTATTGACATTCCGGTGAGCGACTTAACCTCAAGAGAACGTGTTGCACGCGCCCTGCGTGGCGACGATGTTGATCGCACTGCCTTGATGTACCTGTTCCTGGGCGGTGCACGTCACGTTTTGAATACAATGGGTCACAGCATGCGGGAGGTGCATGAGCACCCTGAGTTGATGGCGTTGGCACAGGCGACGGCGGCCAGGTTATTCGGTCACGACAGTGCTATGTTGCCATTTGGTTGTTTGACGGTCGAAGCAGAGGCATTTGGATGTGGCCTCGAAATCATTGAAGATTTCTACCCACAGGTTGTTGCGCGCCCGCTGGAAAAAAATCGTGACCTTAATTTGCTTTCCGACCCGGATCCGTCAACCAGCGGCCGGATGCCTGTCGTCATCAAGGGGCTGTCACATCTGCGCGAGCGCGCTGGCGATGATTCCTTCATCGTGGCGATGGTCGTGTCGCCCTTCCTCGTTGCCGCCGAACTTCGCAGCTTATCGTTGCTTCTGGTCGACTTTATCTCCGACCCGTCCTACGTCGAATCGCTGATGAAAAGAGTAACCGAAGGTATTATTCGGTATGTCAACGCCATCATCGATACAGACGCCTGTGACGCAATCATGTTCGAGAACGCGGGCGCCACCCGGGATCTCATCGGGCCACACCATGTCGCGCAGTTTGTAACCCCCTATCACCGGCAGCTGCTTGCTGCAGCGAGACAGCACAACCCGGAGATCATGCTGATAGAACACAATTGCGCAAATCGGCCCTACGTTAGTGAGATCATCGACTCCGATGTCGACGGCGTTAGCTTTGCCTATGGAGACATCACTTCAATGGCAAAGTCGGGTGATGATGAGCGCTTACCAGTGGATAACAGGTTGGCACGTATCGGCAATGTCGACCACACAAAGCTTGTTCTGACCGGAACGCCAGGAGAGGTGTTCGATGCGGCGCGAGCCGTTATCGCGCATGCACAAGGCAAGCCATTCGTTCTCAGCACAGGCTGCGAGATTCCGTTCAAGGCACCGATCGAAAATATTCGCGCCCTGGCGGATGCAGTACGGACCTGACTGGGCCGCAGTACCGGTTGACTTGGCTATAAACCTACGGAAAGCCTCCTTTAAGCAACGACAGGATTACAGCGTTACTGGATTTACCATTGCTCCCTGTCTGCAGCCCTCTCCTTTTTCATGCGAATGTGATTTCTCCCCAACGTTGCGGGATGTGCATGTTGACTTCGCCCTGCGGGCTCCATACCCAGTTGTCCTCCGGGTGCGCCTGTTCTTCCGGGTTCAGGCTCTCTGTTAGCGATGCACCATGCGGTGGAATGCGGACGTAACGACCTTCGATCACTTCATGCCGCCACTGTACACGCGAGAAATTGATACGCCACCGGTCGCCGGGCTTGGGTGGGCAGGCGCCGTCCCTGTGATAGGGAGCGAGCCCCAACCAGGGGATCGCGACTTCGATCACCCATCCCCGGTCTACATCGCCCGGGTTGTTTATCGTTCCGTCGATCCGGACGGTGCTGACGAGGCCGTCGATGTTGCAGCCCAGAACCGCCTCTCCACCCTTGCCGTAGGGCTTCGGCAGGCTCAGTTCCCAGATGTTGCCGAGCGCATTGATCTCGAATTCGTAGTAATTGAGACCGTCTCTGTCGGGATCGATAAAGATCTCAAAGTCATTGTCTTCGAACATGACTGCATTCTTCTCGGTGATTGTTCCCCAAACGTGCGGCTCCTCCAGTTCGGCGCCTACATAGAGGAAGCTGTCGTCCCAACCGAGGCGCACGCGGGTATCGAACCGGGGGTGTAGTGCGTCGTCACCCGTGATGTCGACGAAGGTATCACTCCATGAAAGCGTCGACCAGGCAGGGTCCGGTTCGCCAGCGCCGATATTGATCGGCCCGGCAACGCGCTTGCAGACATAACGTCTGCGCATACTTTCCCGCCACTTCGACCGCATAGTCATGGAGACCTAATCATTGAATCTCAGGCCAACGATTCCAGCCGCGGAAGCGACAGCGAGGGCAGCAAGGGCGGTTCCGGCGACTGCGTCGCCATAGATCCAGAAGCCTGTGCTGAACAATACGCTGTAGACAGCGGTACAGCCGAGCATCATGCAAACGATGCCCCGGGGGATGTTGATACTGTCGGACAGGGGAGTAGCGCCGTCTGCGTCGAGCGCACGATAGACGTGCTGCCAACCCGGTCTGCCCGGATTGATTCGAAGGCAGAAGGATTTGAGCGTCTCGGGGTCGGCTGGCGAGGTAACGAGGGCCGTTGTGACCCAGCACGCTGTCGTGATGCCGATGCCGGTCAGGAGTTCCTGCCAGGCGGCCAGCCCGAAGTCGCCGAGACTCAGAATCACGGCGACCGTGAATGAAACGACCATGGCAACCACTTCACTCAGCGCATTGATGCGCCACCAGAACCATCGAAGGATGAACAACAAGCCGGTGCCTGCACCAACCTGCAACATGATATTGAAGCCCTGCAGGGCATTCGATAACTGCAGTGCAAAGAAACCGGCGACCAACATCATCAACACGGTCGATATACGGCCGACCAACACCTGTTCGCTTTCGCTCGCCTCCGGCCTGATGAAACGACTGTAGAAATCGTGAACGATGTATGAGGAGCCCCAGTTCAGGTGTGTCGAAATCGTCGATACATAGGCAGCAAGCAGCGATGCGACGACGAGACCGAGCCATCCGTGCGGGAGCACACGTTCGAGCATGGCGGGGTAGGCGAGATCGTCATTGATGATCGACGGATTCGCATCCGGGAATGCTCGGGCAATGCTGTCCAGATCGGGAAATACGATGATGGAGCAGAGTGCGACGATGATCCATGGCCACGGCCGCATGCCATAGTAGAGTACATTGAAAAGCAAAATCGCGGCGCGGGCATTTTTTTCGTCTTTTGCCGCGAGCATGCGCTGGGCAATGTAACCACCACCACCGGGTTCGGCGCTCGGGTACCACACACTCCACCACTGCACCGCAAGCGGGATGACGAGGAGGGAAACGAAGAGATCTATGCTTGTGGTCGTGAACGTACCGTCGGGAGCGCGCTCAAGGTGAGGGAAGAACGACAGGCTTCCCTGGAGCGCCGGCGCGGATAACAGTGATTCGATGCCGCCGATTTCGGGGGCACGTAATGCAAACACGGCGGCGGCAATCGCACCGACCATGGCGAGTGTGAACAGGAACAGGTCGGAATGCAGGACCGCCCGGAGCCCGCCCAACGCAGCCACCGCGACCGTGATGGTCGATGCCCAGATCAACGAATGCAGGGGAGACAGGCCGAGCATGATACTGCCGATCTTGATAGCTGCCAGCGACACGGCTGCCATGATGATCACGTTGAAGAAGAAGCCAAGATAAAGCGCCCGGAATCCTCTCAGAAAGGCAGCTGACCGGCCGCTGTAACGAAGTTCGTAGAATTCGATGTCCGTCAGCGCGCCCGAACGGCGCCATAACCTGGCGTAGACGAAGACTGTCAACATGCCGGTCAGGAGGAATGCCCACCAGACCCAGTTTCCGGCGACGCCGTTCTTGCGGACGATATCCGTCACGAGGTTTGGTGTATCCGCGGAGAATGTTGTCGCCACCATTGATACGCCGAGCAACCACCACGGCATGTTGCGTCCGGACAGGAAAAATTCCGTCGTGCCGCTTCCGGCACGCTTTACGCTGTAGAGTCCTATCGCGAACGTCACCATGAAAGTGCCGACGATGATGGCCCAGTCGATGGTTTCGAGTTGCATGGGGGTAGGGACAGTCGCCCTTCAGATTATCCCGTCGGCAAGCATGTTGGCTGCCGTCGCCGACGCTCGCGCGGTCAGTGCCATGTAGGTCAGGGAAGGGTTTTGGCAGGCTGACGAGGTCATCGCGGCACCATCGGTGACAAACAGGTTCGGAACGTCGTGTGTCTGGTTGTGCTGATTAAGCACCGAGGTTGATGGGTCGTGTCCCATGCGTGCGGTACCCATCTCATGAATTTGCAGCCCGGGCGGTATCAGGTTTGCCGACGTGCGAACATTCCGCAAGCCGGCTGCCTGCAGCATAGCCACGCCGTCGTCCGAAATGGCCTGGATCATCGCCTTTTCGTTCTCGCCATGAACGCAATCGACATGCAGGATAGGCATGCCCCACTGATCTTTCCTGTTCTTGTCCAGCCAGACACGGTTGTGTTCGTAAGGCAGCATCTCTCCGAAGCCCTCGATGGCGAACTCCCAGGGGCCGGGCTGCCGAAGGGAAGTCTTGAGTTCCATGCCGATCCCGGCGCCCGCTGTGCCCCGCTTCCAGTCGATCCGTTTCGCGCCGCCCTGATAACCGAAACCACGCAGTACTCGCGGATCCTCGTCAGTGAGGTTCGTGAACCGCGGGATATAGCACTCGTTGGGCCGGCGCGGCGAGTGGTATTTATCCGAATGTCCGTCGAAGATGCCCGACGTCGAAGAACCACCAATGTGATCCATCAGGTAGTGGCCAAGCGTGCCGCTGGAATTCCCAAGCCCGTTCGGGAAGCGTTCTGATACCGAATTCAGCATGATTTGTGTCGTGCCGAGTGTCGACGCGCACAGAAAGATCATGCGAGCTGAGAATGTCTTTCCTGACTTTGTGTTGGCATCGATGACGTTGACACTCGTAACGCGATTCTCCTCGCGATCGTAGTTGACGCTGCTGACGATGGCGTCGGTCACTATACTCAGGCGGCCCGTACGTTCCGCCGCCGGCAGCGTCGCCGACAGGCTGGAGAAGTAGGCTCCGAACGAGCAGCCTCGCTGGCATTCGTTTCGGTTCATGCATCGGCCGCGGCCGAGTTCGAGCTGTTCGTCGGTCGGTTCGGTAAGGTGAGCCGCGCGACCGATGATGAGATTTCTTTCCGGGAATGCAGCTTCCATGCGCGCTTTGACTGCCTTTTCGACACAGTTCATCTTGAAAGGTGGCTGGAATACGCCGTCGGGCAGTTGTGGCAAACCGTCATTGTTTCCGCTAATCCCTGCAAACGCTTCGACGTGGTCGTACCAGGGTGCG
>CAZWEW010000034.1:0-14978 GCA_964633055.1 uncultured Woeseia sp.
TGGCCGACCTTGAGCTGCAGAGAGGGTTTCAGCATGTAATGCAGGTCAATTTTTTCGTTTCAACCGAATCTCGATATTGTCTCATTGCTCTGTAACTCAGAGTTTGAAGTCCTGTCCGAGATACACTTCGCGAACATGCTGATTGGCCAAAATCTCGTTGGGAGAGCCGGATGCGATCAGGCTTCCTTCATTCAGTATATAGGCTCGCGAGCAGATTCCGAGGGTTTCCCGCACATTGTGGTCAGTGATGAATACACCGATGCCGCGATCTGATAAATGCCTGATGATTCTCTGAATATCGAGTACCGATATGGGGTCGACACCGGCAAAAGGCTCGTCCAGCAGGACGAACCGGGGATTGGCAGCAAGGGAACGGGCGATCTCCACTCGCCGCCGCTCACCGCCCGAAAGACTGATTCCTAGGCTTGTCCTGACATGCCCCACGTGGAGTTCATCGAGTAACTGGTCGAGTTCCTGTTCTCGTCCCGCCCGATCGAGCTCCTCACGGTTTTCGAGAATAGCAAGGATATTCTGCTCGACCGTCAGTTTGCGAAAGATTGACGCCTCCTGAGGAAGGTAGCCAAGACCGAGGCCCGCGCGCTTGTGCATGGGTAGAGGCGTGAGGTCTTTTCCGTCGAGCAGAATGCGGCCCCGGTCACAGTGAATCAGGCCCACAATCATGTAGAAAGCTGTTGTCTTGCCCGCACCATTCGGACCAAGCAGGCCAACCACTTCACCGCCCCTGATTTCCAGGGATATCCTTTTTACGACTTCTCGAAGCTTGTAGCGTTTGGAAATATTCTGAACGCTGAGAATGCTCATCAGCCGGACTCTCCCTCTTCCAGCGAGTCTTCCGGAGGAACTTCCTCTTCGGACATATTTTGCCGGATCACGTTGTCCGTGAAATCACCGATCGGTCCAGGTGTATAGGTGATTCTGATCTTGGGTTGGCCTTCGCCGGCCGACGATGCATTGATTCGATGTTCCTTAATGTTGTAGACGAGATAGCTCGAAGAGATCTGGTTGCCACCTTCGGTAATCGTTGCGTCTATGGAAAATTCCACGATCCCAGCGTCGAAATCGTAGACTAGTTGGCCGGCCTCTGCATAGGTTCTATCGCGGCTGCCCGGGCGTTGCATCTCGAATGTTGCTGGGGAACCGACGATGGTTGCTGTCTTGAGCTGGTAGCCACTGAATTTCACATCAGCCACATCGCTTTCGATATGGCCATTCTCGATGTCGATGACGACATTGCCTTCGAAGTGCCAGGTGCTGTCTTCGAAATCCATTTGGCTTGCGAATCCTTCATTGGCAGCTATGCCAAGACGACCTTGCGTCAATCGGAGGCCCCGAAACATAACCATCGAACTCTTGCCATCATAGGCCGTTGAATCGGCGTCTAGGGAAACCGGCAGTCTCGGGTCATCGGTTTGTGCAATCGCGAGGCCGCTTGCATTCATGAGCATCGGCGCTATAACGAACTTGACCGTGAATAAAAGGCCGTGAATAAGGCGGTTTGACTGCATGCCTAGGGTATGAAATTTCCGCTGACGTTCGACTTGAGTTCGAGCCGGTTTTCTTGGAGCAATGCTAGCATGCCGGTAGCAGTAAGACTTCGGGATCCGATCCGTAGCTGCACACTGCCATCGGTTTCCGCCCTGTAGGTCTTTGGATCAATATCGAGGATCGATGCACGGATTTCGGTGATTTCCCCTGAAAATCCTTCGTAGCTGAATGCCGTGACGTGACCACTGAGACGGAGCAGATCCTGTTCGTCCGTGATCGTCGCGCGGTCGGCATCTATCGTCCAGGGTACCTGCACATTGTCCGAATATCGGATTCGAACGTTCTGCAGCTCGATATCGCGATTTTCCTGTTGCCGTGCATAGTCTGCTTCGATCTCATACAGGAGATTGCCGTCTCCGTCGGTGCCTAGGATTTGTGCTGTACGCAGGTAGAACCCATCGCTAACGGTATTGTCGAGCGGTTCGACAATTTCCGTATCCGTATACATGCGCGAAAGGTACCAGCTGCCCAGCGCAGCAGCGGTCAGCACGACGATAGTTACGACGAATCGCGCGTTCAACGTTCAGTTACCTGCGGCAGAAAGTATCCGGTCACACACTTCGCGAACCGCACCCGCACCGCCCATTGCAATCGTTACTGCATTGGCTATCGATTTCACTTCGGGAGCAGCGTTTGCGACGGCGATCGCGAAACCGACGTGTTTGAGGAGATTGATATCGGGAACATCATCGCCAACGTACGCGGTTTCCTCACGTCGGACGCCGAGTTCGTCCGCGACGGTATCGAACGCCATGACCTTGTCTTTACAACCCTGTTCTACGTACTTGACGCCAAGCTCAGCCATGCGACGGTCGACGGCGATGGACTGTCGGCCGCTGATCACCGCGACTTGGATGCCTGCGTTCATCAGTTGGCGGATCCCGAACCCGTCCTGGGTAAAAAACGACTTCGATTCGATACCATCGTCCGAAAGATAAAAGCGACCGTCCGTGAAAACGCCATCGATGTCGAAGCCGACGAGCTTTAGATTGGTTGGATAGCGGGATTTTTTGGAGTGACCGTTCATTCGTGGATTCTGTTACATGATGCCTACGCGAAACAAGTCGTGGATATTCATGGCCCCGACTAGTCGGCCGTTGGGGTCTGCGACCAGCAACGACGTGATCTTGTGCTCTTCAAGCATGTGCACGGCCTCAGCCGCCATCATCTCCGGACCGACCGTGATACATCTCCTGTGCATCACTGCATCCATGTTCGTCGTATGGACATCAATTTTTCCGTCGAGTGCCCGTCGCAGGTCACCATCGGTAAAGACACCAAGAATCTTACTGTCCGTGTCGACGATTGCCGTCATGCCGAGGCCCTTTTCGGACATTTCTAGCAAGCCCTCGCTCAGCTTGACATCGGGTCCGACAGCGGGCACATCATCGCCCTGATGCATGACATCCTCGACACGGAGCATGAGCTTCTTGCCAAGGCTGCCACTAGGGTGGGATAGCGCGAAATCTTCGGCCGTGAATCCCCGGCTATTGAGCAGTGCGACAGCGAGAGCGTCGCCCATCGCGAGTGTTGCGGTCGTGCTTGCGGTCGGCGTCAAATTTAGTGGACACGCTTCTTCGCTGATGCTTACGTCGAGATGCGCATCCGCTGTTGTTGCCAGCGTTGACCCCGGTTTGCCGGTCATCGATATCAGCCTCGCGCCCATTCGCTTAACGAGGGGAAGAATGGAAACCACTTCGTCCGTCTCGCCAGAATAGGAAACGGCCAGTAGAGTGTCATGCTCCGTGATCATGCCGAGGTCGCCATGACTGGCTTCAGCGGGGTGCATGAAGAAAGCAGGGGTACCCGTACTGGCTAGCGTTGCGGCGATCTTACCCCCGACATGGCCCGATTTGCCCATGCCAGTGACGACTATGCGACCCGCAGTATCGAGGCATATTCTGGAGGCTTTCGCAAAGTTTTCGTCGAGGCGAGTGATGAGGTCACCGACGGCGCGCGATTCGATGTCGAGCACTCGTGCTGCGAGTGATATGAGCTCTTTGGTAGACGGGCTTTTCAAGGATGGGCCTCCGGCCGGGATTTGTTGTCAGACGCCAATTCTAACGTTTTGCACGACAACATAGGCAGTGAATGTTATGCAGGCGGTGACAAGTAACACGTCTTCGAATCGGCTAATGGCCCCTCAGCCGTCGTATTAGCAGGTCATGGCTAAGGGCACAAGCATGACGAACCCGAATGCGGCACCAATTCGTTCTCGTGCCCTCAGCGCATGATACATAATGGGATCGGCGCCCGTTTTGTTACACTGCGCGCCGTTTTCATACAAAAGGCTCCACTTTTCAGATATGGACCCCGAAGAAATCAAGACCTTGATCGAAAATGGATTGGATGACGCAACCGTCGAGGTGTTCAGTGAAGACAACACGCACTACGCTGTGGTGGTTGTTTCGCCATCCTTCGAGGGCAAGCGGGCGCTCGCTCGACACCAGCTCGTATACCAGTGTCTGGGCAGCCTGATGGGCAATGAAATTCACGCGATGTCGATTCGGACACACACGCCACAGGAGTGGACGGAGTTACGGAGCGGCAGCGACCGCTGATCCGTGGACAAGCTCCTCATTAAGGGCGGTCTGCCCTTGTCCGGGCAGATCGATGTTTCGGGCGCCAAGAATGCCGCGCTGCCGATCCTCGCCGGGACCCTGTTGTCCTCTGAACCGTTGACTGTTAGAAACGTTCCGCAGCTCAAAGACGTTGCGACCATCATCACTTTGCTACAGAGCATGGGTGTCGAAGTTACTTTTGACGAAAAGCTGAATGTCGAGGTCGAAGCCTCGAATGTCAGCAAACGTTGCGCGCCTTATGAACTGGTGAAGACGATGCGTGCGTCCATCCTGGTGCTTGGTCCGCTCGTCGCGCGATTTGGCGAAGCCGACGTTTCCCTGCCTGGCGGTTGTGCTATAGGTGCGAGACCGGTGAATCTGCACGTGCAAGGACTGCAAGCTATGGGTGCAGATATTGTCGTCGAGAATGGCTACATTCGTGCGCGCGCCGGTCGTCTACAGGGCGCGCACATTGTTTTCGATACGGTGACAGTGACTGGGACGGAAAACCTGATGATGGCGTCGGTGCTGGCGGATGGGGAGACACTGCTTGAAAACGCTGCCTGTGAACCCGAGGTCATTGATCTCGCAAATTTCCTCAACGCCATGGGTGCTAGGGTCAACGGCGCCGGCACGCGGATGATCAAGGTGAGGGGTGTTAGCGAGCTCGGTGGCACCGATCACATGGTAATGCCCGACAGGGTCGAGGCTGGCACATACATGGTTGGCGCGGCGATGACCGGTGGTCGTATTCGGCTGAACAAGGTCGGGCCGTCTCACCTGGAGGCGGTTACAGGCAAGCTCCATGAATGTGGCGCTGGCGTCCGGATCGGTGACAACTGGATCGAAATCGACATGCGGGGCCGACGGCCGGTGGCAGTCGATATTCGGACCTCGCCGTATCCCGGATTCCCGACCGACATGCAGGCGCAATTTTGTGCCTTGAATACCATTGCAGTCGGGACTGGGACCATTACGGAAACCATTTTCGAGAATCGCTTTCAGCATGTACTCGAGTTGCAACGTATGGGTGCGGATATCCACCTAGAAGGGAACAACGCGGTTTGCCGGGGTGTCGATCGTTTGACGGCGGCCCCTGTCATGGCGACTGACCTCAGAGCTTCGGCTGGTCTGGTGCTTGCCGGTCTTGCGGCAGAGGGAGAAACACTCGTGGACCGAATCTACCACATCGATCGCGGCTACGAACGAATCGAAGAGAAGCTCCGGCAACTAGGAGCCGAAATTCGGCGCACTCCGGGCTGACTATGAGTAACTAACTGTGTCGTGTCTGGCCAATTTTCGATGGCCCTGTGTATAATTCGCGACGGATTGTGCCCCCAGTCCCGAATCTGCCGCGACCCTGCCGGTGCCACGGGGCTGGTAGCAAATCTACTAGATTTCGAACAAAGCGATAAATCGTGTGCTTCTGAGTTGTGACGTGGTCGGTCCGCTAGAAACGTATAACAATAAACTGAGATCAAAGTTCTCCAAGGGGACTCCACAATGGCTGTAATTGCCAATCGCCGGTCTGTGATGACGCTCTTTTCGAAACCCACCTGTATTCACAGCCATCGCACGCGGCTTGTGCTGGCGGAAAAGAACATAAACATCGAAATCTCCAGCGTCGATGGGCCGCAACTGCCCGAAGACCTGATGGATCTGAATCCATACCATACTGTACCGACGCTCGTTGATCGGGACCTGGTGTTGTATGAATCGCGAGTCATCATTGAATACTTGGATGAGCGTTTTCCACATCCACCGCTGATGCCTGTAGACCCCGTGACCCGTGCGCAATTCAGATTGGCACTGTTTCGGATCGAGACTGACTGGTACCAGCTTGCCGAGGAATCTGACATGGATGGCGAACGGAAGCTGTCGGCAAAATCTAGGAAAAGGCTTCGTGAAAGTATCCTGGCCGCCGCCGAATTGTTTGCGGCAAAGCAACACTTCCTTAGCGACGAATTCTCTCTGGTCGACTGCAGCATAGCGCCGATCCTTTGGCGTCTGCCTGTTTATGGCATCGAACTTGGATTCCACGCCGCGCCCATTGATGCCTACATGAAGCGGGTGTTCGAGCGACGATCATTTCAGGAAAGTCTGACCGAACTCGAACAGGAAATGCGCCTGTAGCGGTGTGCTGAAGATCTTTCAGACATTACGAAGCGGCGTTGAATACGTCCCAACAGGCTTAAACATACATTTGAGCACTGTGTCTCGATGAACACGTATCCGAATGTTTGTGAAGCATCGATGGTAATGGGGGCGTTGGCTCTATTTCCCTATCACATCAGCGTGTGAGAGTGATTCACCTCAACGCTGTGTATCCCGGTCGAAAATTTTTTTTCGCGCTACCATTCGTTTCTTTTTGCTACTCTGCGGGCTGCGCTGAACGATTTTAGTCAGTCCACAGGGGCTCTCGAGCCGACCTTAGCAGTCCATGTCAGATCTCAGCAATTCGAAGCGGCCGTACCTGATCCGTGCCATGCATGAATGGATGGGGGATAACGGTCATACGCCACATATCGTCGTCGATGTGGGTGTCGACGGTGTCATCGTGCCGGCGGATCAGATCAAGGATGGCAAAATCATCCTCAATATAAGCGATTCCGCCGCCCATAACCTGAAACTCACGAATGAGGGTGTCAGCTTTCGCGCACGTTTTTCTGGTGTGCCATTCGATGTGTGGGTACCGGTTGCATCGGTGATGGGTATCTACGCTAGGGAGACCGGTCAGGGGATGATCTTTTCCCAAAGCACCGACGAGCAGCCGGAACCGCCAGACGACCCTGGAAAAGAAAAAAACAGGAGTGAACGCTCGCATCTCAAAATCGTCAAGTAGATGTGCTGCGTGTTCTGTCGCTGGCGAGAAACCTATTGAATATTGAGCCGGTTACTGCGTCGATTGGTGCCGAGGTTCTGGCATCAGTTTATCCATGAGCTTACCGCTGTCGAGACCAGCCGTCCGCTCCAGATAAAATGGCAACGGTTAGCGAACGGACTCATTGTGAGCCACCTGAAGATTCCACCGATGAAACCCGGTCATGAGCTCTTTTAATGGTGGCGCGATTGTATATTTCGCGTTGACCTCAGCCTCGGCCACGAACATCTCGACAGACAAACCGTTAGCGGCTGCCTGCCTGCCCGCCTCAAGGACCTCAGCTAGGTATCGCTGGTAGGTCCATATAATTTCGCTCGCAACGATCTGGCCATGGCCTGGCACAATCGTTTTGGGACGTATCGTCGCTGAAAACCGTTGCAGAGTCTCGAGGTAGGTGGTGATCTCACTAGAGCGTGCCCATGGAATCGTACCTGCGCCAAACACCATATTGGCCGTCCAAGCGATTTGAGCATCTGGCACGTAGACGATACTGTCGTGGGGCGACATTCCTTGCCCAAACCAGTGCATCTCTACGCGTCTCCCGCCTAGATCAACGTGCCAAGATCTATCGAAACCGACATCTGGAAGACGCAATTCAACGCCTGCAAAGACAGAAAGATCGCCACCGACGGTTCGCGCCATCGTCCGTGACATACCTTCGACGCTGGATATTTGTAAGGCGTCTATGGTGCTTTGGTGCGCAACAATGGTCGTTTCTTCAGGAAAAACATAGTTGCCAAAAACATGGTCGCCAAACGCGTTCGTATTGAGCAAATACTTGATTGGTAGATCCGTGACGCTGTTTACAGCGTCAACAATTTGCTGCCCCATGACCCCGTTGAAATGGGAATCAATCACTAAAACAGCATCACGCCCGACAATAAAACCTGCGTTGTCAGAGAACGGCGTATTCGACATGAGGGCGTAAACCCCTTCAGCGAGCAGGCGGGTTTCCAACTCGACACCTTTGGGATGAAGCGGTGGTGGTATAAACCCTGGTGGTGGCACTGGTGATGCAGCAAGCGTTGAATTTGGGAGAACATCTGCAAATGTGTAAGACGTTCCGATGTGCATACTCGTCACGAACAAAAGTATCGTTAATCTTATTCTAGTCACTCTCCCTCCTTAGCATTATCCCGAAAAATCTAGCAGTAGTGGGCGGTCTTCTTGTCCTTGACCATACATCGCAGGCTTATCCTTGAGTGACTTAGTTGCGTTCTGTGTCCGGACCTTTTTTAAATATTCAAACGTTTCTACATCGGCAATGCACTATGGAAATCTAATGGTGGTAAGGCAATCTTGCGGCGACGGAAAGGGGGAGGGTAGCGTACGATCGAACCTAGAACTTTACCGTTGTCGATTGCCTGCCGACATATCGTTGCATGCACCGGGTTGTCGTCAAGATGGACTGGCGTATCGACTAGCAGGTTCAACCACGATTTCTGGACTTGTAATACGCGTTGACGACTGGGTCCGATTTGATTCGCGGATAATGCGCCGAGAGGTTTGGAGCGGTTTTCTCCACGATGTCTGTAGGTACGTGATCCAGACTTCCGGACGAAAGCCATTGCGTTGCTAGGAATACCTTGAGATCGGCAACTGTCAGGCGGTTATCGGCGAAGTACTCACCACCGCCGCGTTCGAGCAGTCCGCTTAAGCCCTTCAGGAATGTCGTCAGCCAACCCGATACAAGTTTTTCCCGGGCATTTTTCAGTTCGTCACCTTCAAGTCCGAAGGTCTGGACGACACAGTGCGTGAGATCTTCGGTAGCATCCATCGCCTCGTCGCAGTACAGCGCCTGCATGAGGTCTTCAGGGTATAGACCGGCCAGCTTGCCGAAGTAACGGCACATCGCACTGGATTGCGTTACGGTGGTGCCGTCGATATCCAGCATTGGCACGGCATTGAAAGGCGTATGGCCACGTTTTTCGTTGAAGTCCGGAAACGACCAGCGTTCGTCCTCGAATTCAATGCCAGCGGCATGAATTGCGATCCGAACGGGTTCTCCGCGTCCACCATCAAAATCGAAATAGGTCAGTTTGTAGGATGACATGTTTCCTGTCTCGTTCCATTCATTCTAGTTGGTCGTTTTGATTCTAGTTTGAGTTTGAGGAATGGCAAGTTATAGTTTTAAGACATTGACGAACAGTGGACAAGTCGATGATCTACTTCGTTCGGGCAGTTTCGAGCAATGACCCATTTATCAGCATATCTGCCGGACGATTCCACGTACTTCATCCGCATCCTGGATGATGCGGGGGCTAGCCGCCGAACAGGTACTCGTCGATTAAATCGCAAAGGCAATGAATGGCGACGAGATGTACTTCCTGAATACGCGCTGTTCGCTCAGCCGGTACAAGGATTTCGATATCGCCTGCACCGAGTAGGCTGGTCATGGCCCCGCCATCCTTGCCGCTTAGTGCGACGACCTGCATTTGTCTTTCGTGCGCAGCTTCAATGGCGCGATTGACGTTGGCGGAGTTGCCGGACGTTGATATGGCCAACAGGATGTCGCCGTTACGACCAAGGGCGCGCAACTGCTTTGCGAAAATATCCTCATAGGCATAGTCATTTGCAATCGACGTGAGTGTCGACGAATCGGTCGTTAGCGCGATGCCCGGAAGGCCCGGTCGCTCTCGTTCGAAGCGGTTCAGCAATTCAGACGAAAAGTGCTGTGCGTCGCCAGCCGATCCACCGTTACCGCAACTGAGTATTTTGCCGTCGTTTTGGAGGCAACGCCCCATCAAAAGGCCTGCCTCAGCAATTTGTGCTGTCAACGCCGATGCCGAAGCCGCCTTGACTTCGAGACTCTCGGTGAAGTGTGCTGTCACCCGTGACTCTGCGTCCATAAGTTTCCTGCCACACCCATTGCCATTAATGCGCGGAATTCACTCTTCATCCATTGTATCGTGCCCGAGCCTCGACTGGCGCCCTCAATTGCGACAACGTACCTCGACAAACACCAGACAGTCGTCATCCCACATAATTAATGTCGACTTCGCCAAATCTGTAGCGGTAATTGCGAGTTACTAGGTGTAGGCCATTTATTTTTCAGGTAATGGAGCGAGCCCTTCTCGGCGCGGTTGTCCGGCAACTACCTAGTCGTCAGACGACGGTTCCAGCCGTTCAGCGTTTGTTTCTTCAATCGTGTCAGAGTCCCTGAACCTTTGGAAGCCGCTGATCTCCGGTAGTGGTACGGGCTGACCTCGTTCAAACCGTGCCCATGCCAGCTTGCGGTGTATACGGTCGTCCGACGCCATAAAGAGACGTCCCGTCGCGCCAGTGATCTCGGCGATGTCGCCTTTCGGTGCGTTGAACAGGGCGCCAACCAGATGATAGGCATCGTAGCCCATTGCATGCAGGCGGGACAGCCGCCGCTCTGATGGCCAGAACTCTCCGTACAGTTCGGGATAGTCCTCAATCCATGTGGGCGGTGAAATCACCCAGGGAGCGTCGGCAAACCTGACGTCGTTCAGGTCTGAATCCGATCTTCCATCCATTGAGTAGATAAATGAAGTTGAATAAACGGGCAAATCGCCCGAATAATGGAATTTGAGCTGGGACTTGATGAGTCTTCCGGCACGGGAGTCCGCACCGAGGAATACGAAATCGATATCTTGGCGCCGCCGCGGATCGAACTGCAACGGGCCACCGATGTTGGCGCGCAGTCGCTGATGACGTTGAACGCTCTGGCTCAGGCCCATCAGGTTTTCGATTTCGAAGGAAAAGTCCTGCATCATCGGTTCGTAATTTTGGACGTCAAGCAAAGTGCCGCCAAGCTTCTCCAGTTCGGTTGCGAAGCTAGTGAGCACACGGCGACCCCAGTCGTTTGCAGGGACCAGTGCAACCGCCGTCAGTCCTTCTTCGCCAACGGCGCGCTTCGCCGCCGATGCCGCTTCGTCCTCCGGTGCGAGCGCGAATTGGTAGAAGCCCGGTGGTGGCGGCACGTTCTCCGGCAGGTAATTGAGACTTAGAATCGGTACGGGCAACAGGAGTTCACCTGCCAATTCCTCGACGCTCCGTCGGAGCAGGGGGCCAACGATAAATTCAGCACCGTCCAGCACGGCTTGCTGATACGCGTCGTTTGCACCGCTTTGGTTGACGTCGTAGATGCGAATCTGTTGCTGGTTGTCGATACCACCGACTGCTGAAAAATAGGAACCGAGAAAGCCGTTCTTGATGGCATTGCCCGCCGACTCGCCATTGCCGGACAACGGTAGCAGCAACGCGATCTGCCTCGGATAATTTAGCAAGCGGTCTTCTGCGAGCGTCAGCTCGCTCAGAACGCTTGCGGCCGGGTGTCCCGAATAGGTTTCCTGCCAGCGGACAATACCGTTTCCCCAGCCGATACCCTGCTGGCCGGTTGTATTGGCAAGGACGGCCAGCGACAGCCATCCCTGCATGATCAGGTCATAGGAAATCGTTGCGGCCTCGCGCAGTGCGTCCACGTCCACAACCTGCAAGCCTACCCAGAGTCGATTCCGGCTGGCTTCGATCGCAGGCGCGCTGTCCAGCCAGTTCTCTCGTTGCATATACAGGTCGACTGCACGCAACGGCTCACCTTTTTGAAAATAGGCGTCCGCGCGCAGTGCCTCGATCCGGGCTCTGTGATCCGCCGGTAGCACTTGGCGCGAGAGCGGTTCAAGCAGTGCCAGTGCACGGTCGGGGCGGCCTTCCCAGAGCGACAGTGCAGCCGCATTCGAACTCCACAGCCATAGCAGTTCACCGCTTTGTGGCGTCGGCACCTGGACGAGCCCGCTGCGCGCCCTTCGCCCATCGCCCGCAAAGAGCCACTGCTCGACAGCAAGCAGTGTGAGCCGGTCACGTTCGGGTCCGTTGGTCGTCGCCGCCATGTCGATATAGACACCAGCCGCGTCAGTGAACAGACCCGACTGGGACAACGATTCCGCACGGCGCTCACCCTGATCGCCGCCAAAGCCATCACCGGTACTCACACAACCACCAACGACCACCGAGAGGAAGCATACGGCCAGCAGGCGCACGGTCTGATGTGGCCGGGTCATCGTTGTGCTTGCCTCTGGAAGGGCTTGCCGTGCAGGATGTCGATCGTCGGTTCGATTCACGTCAATTTTTCCCAAGCTGGAATCAATAAGATGAGCAAAGGCACATTATTTGTCGTCGCAACGCCAATTGGCAATCTTAACGACCTCTCGCCTCGCGCCCGGGAGACTCTCGAGCAGGTAGACCTTGTCGCGGCGGAGGATACGCGCGTCACAGGTCGATTACTATCAAGTTTCGGCATCAGTGCTCGCATGATGGCCCTCTACGATCATAATGAGGAAAAGAAGGTTAGCGAACTCATAAAAGCACTCGATAGTGGCAATTCGGTGGCGCTCGTATCGGATGCCGGGACACCATTGATCAGTGACCCCGGGTTTCGGTTGGTTCGGGCCGCTCACGACGCTGGAATCAGCGTTTCACCCGTCCCGGGGCCATCTTCGGCTGTGGCTGCCTTGTCAGTTTCGGGGCTGGCGAGTGACCGATTCGTTTTCGAAGGGTTCCTGCCGCCTCGCCGCGCGGCACGCAAGAGGCGCCTTGCAGAACTTAAAAGCGAGCGGCGCACGCTCCTCTTCTTCGAATCCGTTCACCGGGTCGGAGAGACGCTCGTTGACCTCGTGGAGGTCTTCGGTCCCGGTAGGCAGGGATTTATCGGTCGGGAATTATCCAAGCTGCACGAGCAGTGTGTCGCCGCCCCGCTGGTGGAACTGGCAGGGTTGATCACGGATGGCGACATTCCGCAGAAGGGGGAATTCGTCGTCGGTGTTGCGGGTGCGACGCCTGAAACCAGTGATGATATAGAAATGTCTGATGCACTATTGCGGGAGCTCGCTGCCGTGCTACCTGGCAAGCAGGCCACGGACATCGTCGCCCGGGTAACCGGGAACAGCAGAAATCGCGTCTACCGCCAAATGCTGGTACTGAAAAACGAGAAATCCTGACGCCTTGGGAGTATGATTCGCGACCCCCGTTTCGGGGATTGGAAAGTGAGAGTCGGCCAGGCAATCGCTGGTGCTGTATCGGCGCTGGAGGAAAGTCCGGGCTCCATCAGGCAGGGCGCCAGGTAATGCCTGGAGGGCGCGAGCCCATGGAAAGTGCCACAGAAAATATACCGCCGGCCTTCGGCTGGTAAGGGTGAAATGGTGCGGTAAGAGCGCACCGCGCGGGTGGTAACACGCCGCGGCAAGGCAAACCCCGCTTGGAGCAAGACCAAATAGGGGAGCAGTGGGGCAGTTTTGCCCTGACCGTGGCCTGAGCGGGCTCCCGGGTAGGTTGCTAGAGGCGGCCGGCAACGGCTGTCCCAGATGAATGATTGCCCACGACAGAACCCGGCTTACGGCCGGCTCTCTCTTTCTCTTTAAAATCAATATTTTATGATAGATTCGGATGTGCTGGAGCGGGGTTTCGCGCGCTGAGGCTTGTGCTCTTTGTGGGAAAGCTCGCGAACTGAAGTCTGTCTTCGTTCTGCGATTTTTTTAATCTAATATCAAGAAACTATACATAAGTCTCTGATTTATAGTCCCTTAAATTGGCCATAATTTGTCCGAATTCGGCCACTAAATAGCCCCTAAGTCCCTGTAGAACAACAAATAATTGGATTTATTAGTTGACGGTGAAGGAGGGTGCTAATAACATGGCAAATTGTGGAAAAAAGTGGGAGAAAGGGGTAAATGTGGGTGGTGCTACTCCAGTGCCGCTACCTGACCTCGATCGAAAACTATGCTGCGTGGGGCTACCAAAGTTACTTTGGACGCAAAAGGGCGTCTGGCGATACCGACCCGTTACCGGGAGTGGATCGCTCAGCGTTGCGAGGGCCAGCTCGTAGCGACGGTCGACAAAGAGTACTGCCTTCTCCTGTATCCACTCCCCGATTGGGAAGAAATCGAACGCAAGCTGATGCGGTTGCCGAGTCTGGACAAACGTGCTCGCCGCCTGCAGCGGTTGATGGTGGGTCACGCTACGGAAGTGGATGTTGACGGTCACGGACGCATCCTTTTGTCGCGTGAATTACGTGAGTTCGCCGGGCTCGAGCGGCAGGCATTGCTGCTTGGGCAGGGCAACCGATTCGAATTGTGGGATGAAGGGCGCTGGAACGAAACGCGAGATGGTTGGCTGAACGATGGGGATGACGCAGATCTCTCAGCTCAGCTCGAAAACCTCACCTTGTAAGCCCGTTCCGGCGGAGTGAGCAAAAAAACTGAAGGTGCCGGTCACCACGTGCCGGTTCTGTTGGATCCAGTTATGGAGGCTCTGAACCTGAAAGCGGATGGCTGCTACATCGATGGAACGTTCGGCCGGGGAGGTCATTCAGGGGAAATCTTGAAGCATCTGGGACCCGAAGGGCGCCTGCTGGCGATCGATCGGGATCCTGACGCTATTACCGGCGCCTCTGCCGACCTGTTGAGCGATCCACGATTCACGCTGATTAACGGACGGTTTTCGGAAACGAAAAGGTATGCGACTGAAAGGAAACTGCTCGGAAAAGTGGATGGTCTGCTACTCGATCTGGGGGTCTCGTCACCACAACTGGATGAGGCCCGGCGTGGCTTCAGTTTCCGGGCCGAGGGCCCACTGGACATGCGAATGGACCCGACTACGGGCCAATCCGCAGCCGACTGGCTTCAAATGGTGGACGAACAGAGTTTGAAACGGGTGTTGAAAGATTACGGTGACGAGCGATTCGCGGCGCGCATTGCGCGGGCGATTGTAGTGGCGCGTGCCGAAGCGCCGATCCGCACGACGACAGTGCTCTCTGACATCATTGTAGGCGCCCGACCTGCGGGCCATATCAAGCGCCATCCGGCGACCCGCAGCTTCCAAGGAATTCGCATCTTTATCAATCGCGAACTTGAGGAGCTTAAGGAGGCACTCGACTCATCGATTGAGTTGCTGCGCCTAGGTGGCCGGTTGGTTGTGATTAGTTTTCATTCGCTTGAGGACAGGATTGTTAA
>CAZWEW010000035.1:0-8748 GCA_964633055.1 uncultured Woeseia sp.
GTCAGCGGCTCCCGAATCGTCGACAACGGTTGTAAATCTGACTGACCAACAGCTCCCATGAACCCTTTTCTGGATGACCTGCTTCATCTCCTGAAGCTGGAACGAATCGAAGATAATATTTTTCGTGGTGAAAGCCGCGATATTGGCAGTGCGCAGGTGTTCGGTGGACAGGTGCTCGGGCAGGCGCTGTCTGCAGCGTATCATACGGTCGCCGGTCGGCGGGTTCATTCGTTGCATGCATACTTTTTGCGACGGGGCGATATGACCGCGCCAATTATTTACGAGGTGGATCGTTCCCGTGATGGTGGCAGCTTTTCTGTGCGGCGCGTCGTGGCGATTCAGCACGGGCGGCCCATATTCAATTTCGCCGCGTCATTCCAGGCGCCGGAAGATGGTCTGGAACACCAGGCGGAGATGCCTGACGTGGAAGGCCCGGATGGATTGCCGGACCTGAGCGACGTCGCGCCAGCGCTGCTTAAACAGATTCCCGAGAAAATACATCGTTTCCTGATAGCCAAGCGTGCCTTTGAATTCCGGCCGCTTGCGCCGATGGATTTCATTGCACCGGAACCGAGACCACCGTCGAAATATGTCTGGATTCGTGCGGTCGATAAGTTGCCAGACCAACCTGCGTTGCACCAGAGCCTGCTGGCTTACGTTTCTGACTATGAACTCCTGGGCACGGCGACTTTGCCGCATGGCCTTCCGTTCGTCCAGGGTAGGGTGCTGATGGCCAGTCTCGACCATGCCATGTGGTTTCATCGGAGTGCGAAGATCGATGAGTGGCTGCTCTATGCAATGGATAGCCCGAATGCATCCGGCGCACGCGGATATGCTCGGGGACAGTTTTTTTCATGTGATGGGCGACTAGTTGCGTCCACCGCACAGGAAGGACTGGTCAGGGTTTCGCACGATACGTCGACCGACCGGCAGTGTACGGATCCTGATGAGTAGGAATAATTAGTTCTGGAGGATGCCGTAAGCGATCAACTCCTCACGGGTCAGGAGCCGGATTTCGTTAAACGGTATGCCAAACATGTCGTCGACGAGCTGCTCTGCAACGCCGACCGATACGAAGTAGTCCTTCAGCCTTCGGTTGACTCGCATGATTTCTCTGTTCGTCGACGTGGTGTCATATCTTCCACTTTTCCGGTCGTACTGCCCGGGACCGTGAATGCCAATGCGCGAGGGCAGTGCCGGATTGTTGTTGATATTGAACTCCAGATCCTTCCTGTGGGTTGCGGCAAGGAGTACTACGCAGGCACTGAAACACACGGACTCAAAGTCATCGCCAATTCGTCCCACGGCAGGTATCTTCTCGAAGATCTCGCTCCGGCTAATGAGCTTGCCTATTGAGATGGCGGCGTCGGCATCCCCACCCCGGGAGTCGATTACAAGGCTGGAGACGGCATGGTGTGATGCCGCTGCACGATCGACAACGTCAGCGAACAGGAAGGCGCCATCCATGTTGATGGCTCCACGAAGACGAATCGAAATCACGCAGTCCAGGATAAAGCGCCCTGCGAATTCGGTCGTCAGGTAATCATCAGCCGAGGCATGCCAGTCGCAATCCGGTCGATCTGGATTGGCTGAATGATCCGTTTCTACATAGATAGCAGTCCTGGATGCTAGGTCCAGGACGTCGAGGTGTTGCGAAACGGCGCCCAGTGCACAGAGTGTCAAAAAGAAAAGAAACGGGACGGCGATTAACGTCGACCCTTGCTTGGACACGCCGAAACCAGTTACTTGCCGCTAGCCTGTGCCGCGACCGCGGCCGCAGCGGCAGCTATGGTCTCCGGGTCTCCCAGGAACTTCCTGGCAACCGGTGACAGGTCGTTATCGAGTTCGTACTCTATCGGGACTCCCGTCGGAATATTGAAGCCTGTAATCTCGTCTTCTGAAATTCCATCGAGCATCTTGACGAGCGCTCGCAGGCTGTTTCCATGCGCCGCGATCAGGACGTTTTGCCCGCGCTTAAGTTCGGGGACGACGAGTTCGTCCCAGCATGGCATGACCCGATCAAGGGTGGTCGCCAGGGATTCCGTTGCAGGGAGATTCCTGATTCCGGTGTATCGGGAATCGTGGGCGGGGTGTCGCTCGTCGTCGAATTCGAGCGCCGGCGGCGGTGTCTCATAGCTTCGGCGCCAGATGTGCACCTGTTTGTTGCCATATTTCTTCGCCGTCTCTACCTTGTCGAGACCTTGTAGTGCGCCGTAATGTCGTTCATTGAAGCGCCAGTCACGGACGACCGGAATCCATATCCGATCCATTTCGTCGAGCATGATCCAGAGCGTTCTTATCGCTCTTTTCAGGACCGACGTAAAGGCGATGTCGAAATCGTAGTCAAGTTCGCCAAGAAGTCGACCAGCTTCCGTCGCTTCCGTAATACCCTTCTCCGTCAGATCGACATCTTCCCAACCCGTGAAGAGGTTTTTAAGATTCCATTTGCTTTGCCCATGTCGGCAAAGTACGAGTTTTCCTGTCATGAAGACTCCGCTTGGTTCGTGAAATCAGAGACTGTCCGTTAGCTTTCTCAGTTCCTGAGCTGCCACTGACAACGTCGCGAAATCGATATCCTGCCGCAACTGCATCTCGGACAGGATCGTATCGAATTTCTGGACGGCAGATACATTTTTAGCGAGCCAGGCATGGAATACTTCCTCCGGCGTTTTTCGACTTCTCCCACCAAGTAGCTGTTTGGCAAAATCGCGGCGGATGGAATAGAAGTCATCTCTCAGATTACTGCGTGCCAGTGCCTGCCAGCGTCTCTCCACTTCCAGGTTTTCGACACAGCGATTGATCCAGACGACGCCGAGTCGGTCGCTCATCTGTGAATACATCCGCCCTGTTTCGAGTATGTCCTTGTGGTAGCGATTGGCTAGGTCCGAGATATCGAGACCGCCACGCGTCAGGAGTAATGATGCCATGCGCCGGGCTAGTTTTTTCGGGACGTTATGGCGGATGTATTCCGCGGCCGCATCTTTCTGACGGTTTTTTGACTGTCCTACCAGAATGCTGGATACCCGGCCATAGAGCGAGGCCATGTTCTCCTTCAGTTGATCGACGGCGTCGGCGATGTCGAGATCATCATCGTAGCGTTCGATCAGCCAGTAACACGCGTGACGCAGAATCCGACTAACCTCGAACATCATCGTGTGCTGAATTTCCGCCGGTATCCTATTATCCAGTGATTCGATGGATTGCCAGATTTCGCTGGCACCTGTCACTTCGCGCGCCACGACAAAGGCGCGCGCCACTGTGACGGCACTAGCGCCGGTATCGACCTGGAGGCGATTAAGGAAAACTGGACCCATTCGATTGACGATGTTATTGGCAACCAGCGTCGCCAGGATCTGGCGGCTCAGGTGATGTTCGGGAATCAGGTCGGAGAACCGGCGTCGAAGCGCTGGCGGGAAATAACCTTGTGGATCGGTCGTCAGGAAATCCTCAAGGTTTTGATCGGATCCTTCGAGACCATTGTAAAGGTCGATCTTCGCGTAGCTAAGGATCACGGCGAGTTCGGGGCGTGTCAGTCCCTGGTTGCGTTCGTGGCGTTCCTGTATTGCAACATCATCCGGGAGAAATTCGAGAGCGCGGTCGAGCAACCCTGTTTTCTCGAGGTTCGAGATCAGTCTGCCCGTTTCAGCAAGGCGTTCCCCTGCGTGTGCTTCCATCATGCTGATGGACTTCGCTTGTAGGTAGTTGTTGCGCAAGACAAATTTGGCCACATCATCGGTCATCTCGGTAAGAAACTTGTCCCGTTGATCGAGCGTCAGGCGGCCGGCCTGCACAGCCGCGCCAAGCAGGATTTTGATATTGACTTCGCGGTCAGAACTATCGACGCCCGCTGAGTTATCGATAAAATCGGCGTTGATACGACCGCCGTTCAAGCTGTACTCGATGCGGGCGAGTTGCGTCAGTCCAAGGTTGCCACCCTCGCAAACGACTTTGCAGTGCAATTCGTTTGCGTTAATGCGCACGGCATCATTACTCCTATCCCCGACGTTGGCATGACTTTCTGAGCTAGCTTTGACGTACGTACCTATTCCGCCGTTCCATAGGAGATCAACCTCCATACGGAGAATTGCCTGGATCAGTTCCAGTGGGCGAACGGTTGTTTCTTCAATGCCGATTAGCTTGCGCGCTTCCGGGCTGAGTCTAATTTTTTTGGCCCGGCGGGAGAAAACACCACCTCCCTTGGATATCAGTTCTTCACGGTAGTCATCCCACCCCGATCGGCCCAGGTTGAACAATCGCTGTCGCTCCCGGAGGCTTTCGGCGATGTCGGGATTCGGATCCAGAAAGATGTGGAGGTGATTGAATGCGGCGATCAGCCGGATTTTTTTCGACAGGAGCATGCCGTTGCCGAACACGTCACCACTCATGTCACCGATACCGGTGACTGTGAATTCGTCCTTCTGTACATCCACCCCCTGCTCGCGGAAGTGCTGGCGCACCGCTTCCCAGGCACCCCGTGCCGTGATGCCCATCTTCTTGTGGTCATATCCGACCGAACCGCCAGATGCGAATGCATCATTCAGCCAGAAGTCGTAGTCTGCGGAGATGCTGTTGGCGAGGTCCGAAAAAGTGGTTGTACCTTTGTCAGCAGCGACGACCAGATAGGGGTCATCGTTGTCACGTCGAATGACGTTCTTCGGTGGCACGACTTTGCCATCGATGACATTGTCTGTGATGTCCAGCAAACCAGAAATGAAGGTGCGGTAGCAGGTGATCCCCTCCTTCATTATTGCTTCCCGGTCGTCAACCGGGAGTTGTTTTGGAAAAAACCCGCCTTTGGCGCCGGTCGGAACAATTACTGTGTTCTTGACGACCTGCGCCTTCATCAGACTGAGCACTTCGGTGCGGAAATCCTCTCGTCGATCGGACCAGCGGATGCCACCGCGTGCGATATCGCCGCCCCTGAGATGTACGCCTTCGACTGTTGGTGAGTAGACAAAAACTTCGTATTTTGGTTTGGGTAACGATGCTTCAGGGATTTGGCCCGGGTCGATCTTGATCGAAATGCACGGCTTCGGGTCCCCGTCGTCATCGACTTGGAAGTAGTTCGTCCTCAGTGTCGCGCCGATGGCACCGGAGAATGCCGTGAGTATCCGGTCCTCATCGAGACTGCGGGCTCTAGCTATGCGGCGCGCAATCGCCGCCGTGCAATGACTTAAGTCCTCCAGTCGTTTTTTCTTGGTCAATGCAGGGTCGAACTGCAATTCGAACTGATGCACGAGGGTGCTGGCAAGATCTGCATGCGTGACCAGCACCTCTTCCATTAAGTTCTGGCTAAACGGAATGCCGAGTTGCAGAATGTACTTTGCGTAGCAGCGAACGAGCGAGGCCTGCCGCGCATCGAGCCTGGCTGCGAGTATGAGCCTGTTGAAGCCGTCACTTTCAGCCTCGCCGGACAGCGCTTGTCTGAATCCTTCCTGGAATCGGGTCGCCGCAGACTCAATATCGATGTTGGGAGTGTCGTCGAACTGAAGTTCGAAATTCTGTATCCAGAACGTTTCGCTGTTTTGCAGGTGAACGGGATAGGGTCGCTCGGTGTAGACCCTGGTCCCCATATCCTCAAGTAGTGGCAGGACGCTGGATAGGACCAGTGGCTCATTTTTTCTGAAGGTACGGAAATGCATCTTGTCGGCATCACAGCCCACGGGCTGATGGAGTAGGAGGAATTCCTTGTTCTCGTCCTTTAGTAGCCCATCGATTCGCTTGACGTCGAGACAGGCGATACGTGGTGCGGTATCGCCTTCATAGGCTTGATTGAAGCTCTCGCCGTATTCGCGAAAAAGCGCAAGTCCTTCGTCTTGTCCGAAGCGCTCTATCAATTGATCGCGCAAGTGATCCCGCCAACTGATAACGGCCTCTTCGATGCGCGCCTCAATTCGTCGAATGCTGATTCGCAGCCGAGATTCGACGCCAGTCCTCACGATCGTGTGCATGCGCGCAAGGGGCGAATCAACAATCTGCACACTAGAATCTACGGATTGGCCGTTGAATTCCTCGAGCAGTATCTCCTCGACACGCCGTCTGACTGCCGTTGTATATTTTTCGCGCGGGATGGAGACGATGCAGGATAGGAATCGACGAAACGTGTCGCGCCGTACGAAGAACTTGACCCGTTTGCGATCCTGATGATTCAGTATGCCGATCGAGGTCCTGACGAGATCTGGAACCGAGCTCTGGAACAATTCATCACGGGGGAATGTGTCAAGAATGTGTGTGAGCGCCTTGCCGCGATGTCCCGACGGATCGACGTCCGCTGTCTCTAGGACGCGCTGCACCTTGAACCGGAGCAATGGGATATTGCGCGGCCTTTCGTTATAAGCGGCCGACGTGAACAATCCGATGAAGCGCTTTTCGCCTATCACTTTGCCTTTAGCATCAAAAACCTTAACACCAATGTAGTCGAGATAGCTGTGACGATGGACCGTCGAGCGCGAGTTGGCCTTTGTAACGATCAACAAGTCTTTCGAGCGCGTCAGCCGTTGCAGCTCCTTGCTGATCGGAACGGTCCGGCCCCCGCGCTCGTCACGAGACAGGAGCCCGAGGCCGGATCCCTTCCTCGGTGAAAGGAATTGCTTTTCACCTCGCTTTGTCAGCTTGTACTCGCGGTATCCGAGAAAAGTGAAGTGGTCGTCGACCAGCCATTGAAGGAGCGCATCAGTTTCCACCTTGACGGCTGCGTCGGCGCCGGTTGGCCCCCGGCTCAGGTTCGATGCTGCATCGAGCATCTTGTTCTGCATTTTCCGCCAGTCGCGAAACGCGAAGCGAACGTCCGCAAGTACCTTCGCGATTTCATTCTCGAGCAGGTTCAAGCGCTGCTCGTCAGAATCGCGATCGACCGCGATGCGAACGAAAGACTCCTGAACACCATCGTTCTCGTCAGGTTCGGAGATTCCGATTAGTCGCCCCCGACCATTGCGCCGCACACGAAGGATGGGATGCACGGTCATGTGGATGGTCAGTTTTTGCCGCCCTATCGCCGCGGATAGCGAATCGACGAGAAAAGGCATGTTGTCGTTGACCATCTCGATGATCGTGTATGGTGATTGATACCCGTGCTGTTTTTCATCCGGATTGAATACGCGAAGCAGCGGTATGCCGGGTTTGCGTATTTTGCCGAAATCGAGATGCGATACGGCCGCTAGTCCCATATTCTTGGGCGTGCGGTTGTACATATCCTCGTTGGGAACATCTTCGAAGTACTGGCGCAGGAAGGATTCGGTTTCTCTGGCGGAACCGAGGCGTCGGCATCGTGGTTTTGACGCGATGATTTCATCGATCAGGTTATCGGACGAATCGCTGGCACGACGTTGTTGCTGTCTTGACACTTGTGGATACTCTAGCCGGTCCTGGCAATACACACACTTGGAGATACTATCGGGCGCAAGGTTAGTCCTCTGTCAGCGGCTTGGCTACCCATTCATTGCAAAAAGTGACGCATTTATCGTTCAGGTAGAACCAATCAGGTGTGCTCTCACAAGCAGACGGTCAATAGCCGAATTGAGTACGGCGATTTGCTCGTCGTCGAGGCCTTGCAGGAGCTCGTTTTCCTTGGCGAGGGCGACAGCTGCGATCTCGTCGTACACTTTGCGACCTTCAAAGGACAATGTCAGGATCGACCGACGCCGGTCCGTGTCGGCGAATTTACGGTCGAGGCGTCCCGCCTTGATGAGCTTGGTTACGGCTCGGCTTACTGCCACCTTGTCGAGCATCGTCCTTTCGGAAACTTCGACGGCCGATGATCCCGGGAACCGTCCGAGGATCGCAATGACTCGTCCTTCCGGGATTGTCAGCCCGAATCGCTTATCGTAGACGTGGGCGATCAGACTCGACACCGTGTGAGAAAGTACAGCCAGTCTATAGGGAAGAAAGTCTTTTAATATCAGACCATTATCTTTTTTCATATCTATCCTGGAATGCTGTGTCCCCGCGAGTTTTCAGACGGGGCAGGCGATTCTACTGTCTTGGGCTGTCCAGTGGAACCGGCGCCGGGAGGTTAGGCCAGGTGCGGAGAATGCAGGTAAGTTTCGGTTTGCATTTCGGCCAACCGGCTTGCCGTACGCTCGAATTCCATTTTCAGCCTGTATCCCTGGTACAGGTTTTCAATGCCGGTGGTTGCTGATACCACAAGCTTGACCCTGCGATAGTAGAATTCATCGACCAGGGAAATGAAACGACGTGCTGAATTTTCTCGGTTGCTATCGAAAATCGGGATGCCGGAGACGATGACAGTGGGGTAGCAGCGTCCGAGTTCGATGTAGTCGTCCTGGCTGCGTGGGCCGTCACAAATCTCATCGAATTCGAACCAAACGATGCTTTTAGCGCACCGGCGTGCAGATATGGTGCGACCTAGGACGTGGATGTCGGTTTGGTCCTGAATCGCCCCGGATGCGATCTCTTCGAAGTAGTGCAGGAGTTTCCGGTTGGCGCTGCCGTCTGCTGGTACGAGATAGGTGCCTGCCTGTTGAAAAAGCCGGAGGCGATAGTCTGTCTCGCCGATTAACTTGATGACGTCGGTGTGAGCTTCCAATCCTTTGATCGCCGGTATAAGGCGCTGTCTCTGTAGGCCGTCCCGATACAGGTCTTTAGGATGCGTATTCGATGTGGCGACAAGCGTTACACCCCGGCGAAACAGGCCATCCAGCAGCCGACCAAGGATCATCGCATCGCCGATATCGCTGACAAAGAACTCATCGAAGCACAAGACCGAGACTTCGTCGGCAATGTCGCTGG
>CAZWEW010000035.1:8758-14334 GCA_964633055.1 uncultured Woeseia sp.
CAACGTCGAGCGGGTCTTTCACATCGTTCAGGTTACCAAGTCGCCGATGGACGTCCCGCATCATTCGGTGAAAGTGTGTGCGTCGTTTCGTATCGACCTGTAAGGACGAATAGAAAAGATCCATCAGGACTGTCTTGCCGCGCCCGACGCCGCCCCACAGGTAGATACCCTTTATAACGGCCTTGTGCTTCGATCCGGGCAGCCAGCGCCTGATTCGGGCAGGAAAGGTATGCTGTTCGACGAGTCGTCGCTGAAGCTTATAGAAACGGTCCACGACCTCGCGCTGATCGTCATCGGCATCGAGTTTGCCGCTTTCGATTAACGACTGGTACAGGTCCTTGATTGACATGGGTGCTCCGGAAGCCGATTGAGAGCCTACATTGATATCGGCGCGGAGAAAATGTAGGGCAATAGTCGGGCATCAGTGGACGTTGCTCACGACGCGCGAATATCATGGGCGCTGGTTACGCATGACACAATGCATCACGGACAAAGAAGAAGCACTATGACTGAAACAAGCCAACGGGAGTCGATGGAATTCGATGTTGTCATCGTCGGTGGGGGACCATCCGGTCTTGCCGCGGCCTGCCGATTGTCACAATTGGCGTCCACTGATAGCAAAGAACTAAACGTCGTCGTCGTCGAAAAGGGGTCCGAGATTGGTGCGCACATCCTCTCCGGTAATGTGTTCGAGACGCGTGCGCTGGATGAGTTGTTCCCGAACTGGCAGGACGAGGGTGCTCCCGTCAAGACGGCTGTCAAAGACGATCTCGTCCACTATCTGACTGGAGACAGGACATCACTGCGAGTGCCGAGTCCCTTTATCCCGTCGCCGATGCACAACAAGGGGAACTACATCATCAGTCTCGGGCGGTTGTGCCAATGGCTGGGCGACAAGGCGGAGGCAGCTGGTATCAATGTTTTCCCCGGTTTTGCCGCGTCAGAGGTGTTGTATGACGAAAACGGCAGAGTGAAAGGTATCGCGACCAGCGACCTGGGAATCGGCAAGGACGGTCAACCAAAGCCCGGCTACCAGCGCGGCTACGAATTGCTTGGAAAGTACACGATCTTTGCCGAAGGTGTACGCGGCAACCTCGGTCAGCAACTGATGGAAATATTTGATTTGCGCAAGAACGCAGATCCGCAACACTACGGTATCGGCGTTAAGGAAATCTGGGAGATCGATCCTGGAAAACATGACGAAGGGCTTGTCGTCCATACGATGGGCTGGCCGCTGGATAATCACACGGAAGGAGGGGGATTCCTCTACCACGCCGACGGTAACAAGGTTTATCTCGGCTTTATCGTTGCCCTGAACTACCGGAACCCGAGCCTGTCCCCATTCGAGGAGTTTCAGCGCTGGAAACAGCATCCGAAAATTCGGCACTATCTTAAAGGTGGCAAACGGATCACCTACGGTGCGCGTGCCGTTAATAAAGGCGGACTGCAGTCATTGCCAAAACTCGCATTCCCCGGCGGGCTGTTGGTTGGCTGTGATGCCGGCTTCCTGAACGGGGCCAAGATCAAGGGGGCTCATACAGCGATCAAGACCGGCATGTTGGCGGCTGAAGCCGTATACACGGCGCTTGGGACATCGGACGAACGCGCAGAACTCTGCGACTACCAAGCTGCGGTGCAGGCTTCCTGGGTGCGTGACGAACTGCATCGTGCGCGTAACTTAAGTCCGGCACTGCACCGTTTTGGCACCTTTTTCGGCGCGGCATTCACCTTCATCGACCAGAATATTTTCCGCGGCAAACTGCCATTCACATTGCGGAACACAGAGCCCGATCATGAGTCTCTGGGTAGGTCGAGTGAAATGCCGGTCATCGAATACCCGAAACCGGACGGTGTCATCAGTTTCGATTGCCTGTCATCGGTCTTTCTTTCCAGCACGAATCACGAAGAAGATCAGCCGTCACACCTGACGCTCCACGATGACAGTATTCCCGTCAGCTATAACCTACCGGAATTCGATGAGCCGGCTCAGCGTTACTGTCCGGCCGGTGTCTATGAGATTGTTGAGGAAGGAGGTCAGCCAAGGTTCCAGATCAACGCGCAGAATTGCGTGCACTGCAAGACCTGCGACATCAAGGATCCAAAACAGAACATCGTCTGGACCGTACCGGAGGGTGGCGATGGACCTAATTACGCTGGAATGTAGTCCTATCGGCAGGAAATCGGTGTAGTGATTCCGTTCGCTCCGGCGCGTCTTCCTGTTGCTACTTTGCTGTGCATCACCCGAAAAGCTGGGGAGCTAGACGGACTTATTTAGGTTGCATGCGTATTGCACCGTCGAGTCGAATGGTCTCGCCATTGATCATCGTGTTTTCGTAGATGCTCGCAACGAGATCGGCGTATTCCTCCGGTCGTCCCAGGCGCGGCGGAAACGGTACCTGCTCGCCCAGCGACGCCCGTAATTCAGGGGTCATGCCGGCAGCCATAGGGGTCATGAAAATGCCCGGCGCGATGACGTTGACCCGGATACCGATGCGTGCAAACTCGCGGGCAAGCGGCAACGTCATGCCAACGACACCGCCCTTCGAGGCCGAATAGGATACCTGACCGATCTGGCCTTCGAATGCAGCGATCGATGCCGTGCTGACGATCAGGCCGCGCTCGCCATCATCGTTTGGTTCGTTGTGTTGCATCACATTGGCCGCTTCCTTCGCGACGAGAAACGAACCCAGGAGATTGATGCGAATCGTTTGTTCGAAGAAAGCCCCATCCATAGGAGCTTCGCGGCCCAGTGCACGCGCCGCACCGATAATGCCTGCACAATTGATGGCTAGCGTGATGCCCCCCATAAATTTGTTTGCAGTGGCAATGGCGGCTTGCACGTCAGCTTCTGAGGATACGTCCGTGTGCACGTACTTGGCGTTCTCGCCGAGATTTGCCGTGCTTTCTTCACCCTCGTCATCCTTGACGTCGAGAAGTACAGCCTGGCCACCTGCCTCGATGACGCTTCGTGCCGTGGCAAAACCCAGGCCATGTTCCGATGCGGCGCCCGTAATCACCGCTTTCGCATCTGAAAAATTCATGATTGATCTCCTGGTGTTAATTCGGGACTTCGATACCCATCACGACGGCTTGCCGCCGCCGATGCCTTTTCCGCCACCGTGGTTCTTGAGGACGTGGAGCTGGTTTACAAGGACTCTTGCGCCGGAAGCGCCGATGGGAGCGCGCCGGATGGCCGGGATAACTAAGGGTTCATAATGCATAGTATCGATCGGGTGTTGGTCAATGATGGGCGCTACTTTCCCGCATCTGCTGGACACGCGCAATACTCCAATGCGGACGGCTACGTTATTGGTGCCGTTCAGACAGGAGATCCGGTTCTTTCAGTACCGTAAGCATCCGTTGTCGAGCGGTCTCGATGAGCGCGCCCTGGCTGGAGAAAGCGGGATCGTCCGTGGCGATGGGATCAAGGATATCGATTCGAACGTGGCCGTGTCGCGGCAGCATTGTCTCGCTGCGGAGGATGTCGCGTGAGCCCGAAATCACTACCGGGACCAGTGGCAACCCGGCACTGATGGCTGCCGAGAACGCGCCGCGTCGGAATCGCCCGAGCCCGGGTTCCGCGATAAAGGTGCCCTCGGGAAAAATAGCCAGCGATTCGCCGTAATGCGCTGCTTTTAAAAGGCTGCGGGCATCACGCGCGCTGCCAGTGGCATCGAATCGTTCCACGAATTTGGAGCCGATGCGTCTGAGCAGGAATCCGATCAGTGGTGCGTTTCTCATTTCACCCTTGACGACGTAGGAGAACCTAGGCGGCAGGTAGCCCTGCAGCAGCACGCCATCGATGTAGCTCGCGTGGTTGGCAACAACAACGCAACTGTCGTTCGGGATTCGCGCCAGTCCGTGGATGTCCACCTGGATTCCTGCGAGCGGAAACGGCGCCCTCATACATGCCGCTACCCAGCGACGCCGCCGATCTAGGCTTGGGACGATGAGTGTGACAAAAAGCGAGAGCAGGACACTGACAATGAACACAGCCCATGCATAAATACCATATAGGACGCCGCCGACGCCGAGTGCGCGGTCCCGGGTCGGATCAGGCATGACGGGTCAGGTTCGGTCGAGTACGGACACGTTTTGTGTTGTTGGTTGTGAGGCAGATCACTTTATATTAGCGTCCTGATGAAGCTGTGACAGCGATCACGCCAGTTGGCGTCATGGCTCATCATACTCAAATCCTTGAAAAAACCGTTCTTGGCGATCAGGCTAACGGAGATTGTGACGCCAACCGAGTCGGTTTCGCAATGGCACTTACGGATGCCATGACGCCACTTCGGTGTCAGCGTGCCGCGGACGGTAGGGAATGATGGAAGCAATGACGAAAAAACCGTCAGATAAATTTAGACAACGGAAGCTGAGTTCCGAGGAGCTGGTAGACCAGTTTCTCGATGCCATCTGGATGGAACGCGGACTGTCCGCGAACACGCTGGGCGCATATCGTGCCGATCTGAGGATTCTCGGCCGTCGCCTCTCAGAACAAAACATTCCTATCGAGCGGGCTGAGAAAGCTGATCTCTTGGAATTTATTGCTGCCCGGGTTGACAACGGAGCCAAGCCGCGTTCGACGGCGCGGCAGCTTTCGAGTTTTCGCCGCTTCTACCGCTACATCATGCGCGCAGGGTTGCGCGATACGGATCCGACCGCGGACATCGAGATGCCGCGGATCGGTCGTTCGCTGCCGAAGACCCTGACCGAGGATGAAGTGGATTCACTACTACAGGCCCCGAACACGGACGAACCACTTGGACATCGTGACCGGGCGATGCTGGAACTGCTGTATGCCACCGGGCTCAGAGTTTCCGAGCTGATCAATCTCAAACAAGCACAGGTGAACTTTAATCAGGGCGTCGTGCGTATCGTAGGCAAAGGTGACCAGGAGCGCCTGATTCCGTTGGGCGACGAAGCGCAACGGTGGTTACGTGAATTCGTTGATGGTCCGAGAATGGATATTCTGCTCGAGCGTCAGACAGACTACCTGTTCCCGACACGACGCGGTGATCGGATGACCCGCCAAGCGTTCTGGCACATTATCAAGCGTTACGCGCAGAAAGCGGATATCGACAAGAAACTGTCACCACACGGCCTGCGCCACGCATTTGCCACGCACCTGCTGAACCGGGGAGCTGACCTCCGGGTCGTACAGTTGCTGCTTGGTCACAGCGACCTCTCGACTACGCAGATCTATACTCATATCGCGCGGGAGAGGCTTAAGGACTTGCACGCCGAACACCACCCGAGAGGCTGAAAACGTCTCATGTGAGAGGGAGACAGCGTCAAGAATACGATCTCAGAATACTCATGTATCTTCGGTATACACGCCGTTTTTGGTGTCGAGTTTGACTTGCCGTATCGATAGTCGTGACTTTTTCAGAACGTTTGGGAAAACCCCACTGGGTGCAACAATTGGCGTTTTTTCCGGGTCTCATTTGCTACAATTCCATACGTTCACTGCTCGGGAATCGAAGACGCGGACACGAGTCAGTGGCCTGTAGAGGCGCCAATGGGCAGGTGCCGGTCAAATCTGAGGAATTCCTGATGAAAGCAGTCTTATCGCGAAT
>CAZWEW010000036.1:0-14205 GCA_964633055.1 uncultured Woeseia sp.
CCCGATCTCCCACAAACCACCTCCACGGTTCGCCTCGCCATCATCGGACAGGCCCTAATCGAGCACGACCCGCGCCAATACCTCGATGCGCCTCTCCGTACGGTCGCGCCAATTCTCAGCGAAGCGGACGCCGTCTTCACGAATCTCGAGGTCGCGGTAGCGGGGCCCCAATGTGAGTGTGAGCGCACGCGTGACGATGTGTTCTTCCACGGCGCGGGCCCCGAGGTGCTCGACTATCTCCGGGACCTGGGTGTCTCGCTCATGTCGCTCGCAAATAACCACGCCTGGGACTACGGACCCGAAGGTGTACTTTCGACGATTGCCGAGGCCGACGCACGAGGATTCGCGCACTCAGGTACGGGGGCCGATGCCTCCGTCGCAACCGCGCCAGCCTACCTCGAGATCGAAGGCATCACGCTCGCGCTGGTATCTGCCGCCTCGGTGAACTCGCCCGAGGGCGCCCGCGCTACCGACCAGGCGCCTGGTGTCAACATGCTCGATCCGAACGATTCCGCCGATTGGGAGCGCAACCTGGCGAGCATTCGCCTCGCCGATGAATCGTCCGACGTCGTTCTCGTCTATCAGCACTATCAAACCGATGCGCCGAGTGGGTGGCAGGAGAGTTGGGCTCGGGCCGCTGTCGACGCCGGGGCCGACATATACGTCAGCCACGGCGAGCCCACACTGGCCGGTGTCGAGATCTACAACGACGGGCTCATCCTCTATGGTCTCGGAAACTTCATCTTCCACACCAGGACCGAGCCCGGCAGGTACACTTCGGATGTCTGGGAGAGTGTGGTGGCAGAGGTCGAGCTGAGTGCCGCCGGTGTCCGCGATGTCACCTTCACTCCGATTGCGCTCGACCCGGGGACACCGGGGCCACTGTTTTTCGAGACGCGTGGGTATCCCGAGGTGCCGGAGGGTGACTTCGGTGAGTCGATCCTATATCGACTGGCCGAGCTTTCGGCGTCCTATGAAACGTCTATCGAAGTCCAGGGAGGCGTGGCGACTCTGCAGGTGAGATCGGAGCGCTAGACCCACCAAGCGCTTAAGGTCGAACCCGCAGGTGATAGCATCAGGCAATCAAAATCTGGAGAGATACTGTGCCAAGCCCTCCGTTTCGCGCCGACCACGTCGGAAGCCTACTCCGTCCCGATAACGTCCATAAAGCACGCGTCACGTACCGCGCCGACGTGCTTGGTCCGCACGGATTCAGCACCTGCTCCGAACTGAAAGCCATCGAAAATGAGGCCATCAAGAAAATGGTCGCTATCCAGGAATGTGCGGGTCTGCCGGCAGTGACGGACGGTGAGATGCGCCGCTCGTTCTGGCATTACGATTTCATGGGTGCGCTGACCGGTCTCGAACTGGTCGAAAGGGATACCGGCGTTCAGTTTCACGGCATGAATCTGCGGCCCATATTCCCGACCATCACCGGACGCCTCGATTTTCCGGACAATCATCCGATGCTCAACCATTTCCGGTATCTCGCATCGGTTTCGAATGCGCAGCCAAAAATCTCGATTCCTGGACCCAGTGCCTGTCATTTCCGGACCGAGACCGACGATATCGTGCCACCCGAATACGAGGACCCGGACGTTCTGTTCGACGACCTCGCAAAAACGTACAACAAAGCCGTGCATGCATTCTACGAAGCAGGTTGTCGTTACCTGCAGATGGACGACATCTTCTTTGCCTACCTGTGCGATCCGAAGCACCGGGCGGAAAAAAAATCCCAAGGCATGGATCCCGACTGGCTGATCTCGAAGTATGCGAAAACGATGCACGATGCCATTAGTGACCGACCGGAAGACATGATCATCGCAATGCATCTTTGCCGGGGCAATTTCCAATCCACTTGGGCGGCCGAAGGCGCTTACGACCCCGCCGCTGACGCGGTATTCAACCAAACCGGCATCGACGTCTACTTCATGGAGTATGACAGTGACCGAGCCGGTGGACTGGAGCCATTGCGATTACTGCCCAGGGGCAAGAAGCGCGTGCTCCCGGGGTTCATCACGACAAAAACGCCAGAACTGGAATCGGTCGACGACCTCATTCGGCGTTTCGACGAGGCATCGAAGTATGCCGATATTGACCAGCTTGGTATCGCACCCCAATGCGGCTTTGCCTCGACCGAAGAAGGCAACAGACTGACGCAGGACGATCAGAAACGGAAACTAGAGCTCGTGGTCAAAACGGCAGAGGTGATCTGGGGTGGTGTCACCTAGCAGAGCGCTTCGATCAGTCTGTTCCGGTAATGTTAGGCTATCGTTCTGCATGGTGTCTCTGTGTTGAGCTGCACATTCCATTGAAAATTATGACGATGTCGAGCTTCCCGCTGTTAGAGACGATGCTGTTCTTCTTTCGTATGCACCCTCAGCACGGTGCATCTTCCTGACTACATGGAGCGATAACCATGTCCATCCAATCAACAAAGATTCTGATTGCCATATTGGCGCTTGTATTCCCACTGACTGGCAACACACAGGAAAGACCCATCACCATTGACGACCTGCTTGCCCTTGAATCCGTTGGTAGCCCCCAAGTCAGTCCGGATGGCGAATGGGTCGCCTACACGGTCCGCAGTCTCGACATGGACAAGGACAAGTCGCTCACACGTATCTGGATGGTCTCGACATCGGGCGGCGCTCCTATCCCGATGACCGGGGTGGATTACTCCACCAGCAACCCAAAGTGGAGCCCGGACAACAGATATCTGTCGTTCCAGGCCTCGAAAGGCGAGGACGCGAAGACTCAGGTCTGGAACCTCAACCGTTTGGGCGGCGAAGCCGTGCAGGTTACCAACGCCAAATTCGGGATTTCGGGCTACGACTGGTCACCTGACGGCAGCCGTTTGCTACTGATGATCAAGGATCCTACAGAAGCCGAACTCACCACAGACAAGGAAGACGATGACAAGCCACAACCTCATGTGATTGATCGCATGCAGTTCAAACAAGACTATGTCGGCTATCTCGACCGTCGTCGCACACATATACATGTCTACACACCGGGCGACGAGGAGCCCGTACAGGTCACCTCGGGTGATTATGACGATTCAGATCCAGCCTGGAGCCCCGACGGGAAATCCATTGCCTTTGTGAGCGATCGTTCCGAGGACCCGGACCTGCACTGGGGCACGGACATTTGGGTAGTCAATGTCGACGAGGATGGTCATGAACTCACGCAGATCACCAGTAACGAAGGCCGGGACTATTCGCCGGCATGGAGCCTGGACGGCCGGAGCATCGCGTACGTCACCTCCACAGGTTATGACATCGGCGGGTCAGCCCTGACGCCGACGCGCTATCTCGCCGTCACTCGCGTCGGCCGCGACGAACGCCGGATCCTGACACCAGACCTCGATCGCAACGTGTCGAATCCCACGTATTCTCCGGATGGAGAAACCATTTATTTCGGTCTGCAGGACAGCGGCATGGATCACTTCGCTGCAGTCAATACGGGTGGCGGCGACCTGATTCGCCTGCTCGAACGTCAGGCCAGTATGCGCAGCTTTTCGATAAATGGCGGGCAAACTGCCTTGTTAATGGGTCAGTCCGACCAGCCACCGGAAATCTACCTGTTCGACGACGGCACGTTGTCACAATTGACGCGAGTCTCCGCAAAATCACTGGACGGGGTCGCCGTCGCGAGCGTTGAAAAACAACAGTTTGCCAGTGCCGACGGCACGCCGGTGGAAGCCTTCTTCTTTCGCCCGGCTAACTTCGACGACTCCCGCCGCTATCCGACCATTCTATGGTTGCATGGCGGGCCGGCCTCGCAATTCACTTACAACTACTCGGGGATCGGGCAACTTTTCGCGGCAAACGGCTACGTCGTCATCATGCCTAATCCACGTGGCTCGGTCGGATACGGACAAGACTTTGCCCAGGGCACCGTTGCGAAGTGGGGTGAAAAGGACTACGAAGACGTCATGGCAGCTGTCAACCATGGCATCGAAATCGGTCTCGTCGACCCCGATCGGATGGGCGTTGGTGGCTGGTCATACGGCGGCATTCTGACAAATTTCGTGATCACTCAGACGATGCGTTTTAAAGCGGCAATGTCCGGTGCCAGCCTTGGACTCACGACCGCAAACTATGGCCATGATCATTACCAGCTCATGTACGAACTGGAATTCGGATTGCCGTGGGAGTACCCGGAACGCTGGGTGAAGCTGTCTCCCTTCAGCAAGGTGGCCGACATCACTACACCTACGCTGTGGATGGGTGGTGCTCTCGATTGGAATGTACCTATTATTAATTCCGAACAAATGTACATCGGGATGAAGCGTCTCGGTCGCGATACCCAGCTTGTCGTCTACCCCAACGAACATCACGGCATCCGGCTACCGAGTTTCCAGAAGGATCGCTACAAACGTTGGCTGGCCTGGTTCAACGAGCGACTGCAACCGGACAAGACAGTTACTGATTGAATGAAAGAACGGCCACCACCTGTGCCATCGGCCTAACTCTCCCGTAAAATGCCGGTACTTTTGCACTGCGAGGATTTCACATGGACCTGGGCGTTACTGACCGTCTTCAACCTATCCTGGACGAGGTGCGGTCGTTCATTAAAAACCGGGTTCTGCCGGTCGACGAGGAGTTCCTTGCCGAGGTCGACAATGGCGACCGTTGGGCACTCAACGAGCGCCAGAGCGAGATCCTCGAAGGATTGAAGGCCGAGGCACGAAAGAAAAAACTCTGGAATTTCTGGCTTACCGACAGCGAGCGCGGATCCGGTCTGACGACAGTCGAATATGCCTACATTGCTGAAGAGACCGGCCACGCGCACATCGCTGCGGAGTGCTTCAACTGCAGTGCGCCCGACACTGGCAACATGGAGGTCATCGAACGATTTGGCACCGACGCCCAGAAAGAGGAATGGCTGACACCGCTGCTGAATGGTGAAATCCGCTCGGCTTATGCGATGTCGGAACCCAATATTGCCTCGTCCGATGCCACCAATATCGCGATGCGATGCGTACTGGAGGATGGCGAGTGGGTGATGAACGGAGAGAAAACCTACATATCAGGCGCCGGAGATAAGCGCTGCAAGATACTGATCTGCATGGTTAATACAAATCCGGAGAACAGCCGGCATCAGCAACATTCGCAAATACTCGTACCAATGAACACTCCCGGCGTCGAAATCATCCGGCCGATGGGAGTGTTCTCAATGGACGACGCCCCACACGGCCATATGCACATTCGCTTCACCGATGTCCGGGTACCAGAGGACAACATCATCCTCGGTCCCGGCAGGGGTTTCGAGGTCGCCCAGGGTCGCCTTGGGCCTGGTCGAATCCATCATTGCATGCGCGCTATCGGCATGGCTGAAGAAGCACTGGAGCATATGTGCCGTCGTTCTCTGTCGCGGACTGCGTTTGGCAAGCCAATCGCCAAACTTGGTGGAAACTACGACCGCATTGCAGAAGCGAGGATGGCAATCGACATGGCTCGTCTGCTGACGTTGCGCGCCGCATATGCCATCGACACCCAGGGCGTGCCCGAAGCACAGCTCTGGATCTCCAAGATCAAGGCGCACGTCCCCAATGTCGCGCTCGACGTCATCGACGATGCGATACAGATGCATGGTGCTGCAGGACTATCGGACGATTTCCCGCTGGCGCGCATGTACATGCACGCCAGGACCCTGCGCCTGGCGGATGGTCCCGACGAAGTACACCGCATGGTCGTCGCTCGCCATGAATTACGTCAATATCAGGGCTAGGCCATGACGGAAACAATCAGTATTGCGGAATTCTCCAAACTCGCGGGCACTGACCTCGAACCGTCGAACTGGCTGAAAATATCCCAGGAACGCGTCAACCAGTTCGCGGACGCAACCAACGATCACCAGTTCATTCATGTTGACATCGAGAAAGCAAAAAAGACGCCGTTTGGAGGCACGATCGCACATGGCTATTTGACATTGTCAGTCCTGTCAGACCTGCTGAGTGAGTGCTGGCCGAAGCCTGAGAGTCTGCTGATGGGACTCAACTACGGTTCAGACAAGGTTCGCTACCTGAACCCGGTCAAGGTAGGGCAGCGTATCCGGGCAGTCGGAAAGATCGCAGAACTGTCTGAAAAGCGACCCGGCCAATGGCTGATAAAGACGAATGTGACGGTTGAAATCGAAGATGAATCCACGCCGGCATTGATTGCCGAGATACTGTCGATGTTTATCGTCGACACCAACAGTAGGGAAGAAATATGACAATCAGGCTTGATGACCAGGTCGCCATCGTAACGGGCGCCGGTCGCGGACTCGGCCGCGCACATGCGCTGGCACTGGCCGAGCGAGGTGCCAAGGTCGTCGTCAACGACCTTGCGGAAGCGGACGCGCAACAGGTTGCAGAAGAGATCCGGGACACCGGGGGCACAGCAATGGGCGTCGCCTGCAACGTAGCTGAAGCCAAACACGTCGAGGAAATGGTGAGCCGCGTGATGATGGACTGGAAGCGCGTCGACATCCTGGTCAACAATGCCGGAATACTCCGCGACAAAACATTCCACAAGATGTCGCTAGACGAATTCCGGCTCGTCATCGATGTGCACCTGATGGGATCGTTCTATTGCACCAAGGCCGTGTGGGAAATAATGCGCGAGCAAAAATACGGCAGGGTTTTGTTTACAAGCTCCAGCACGGGCCTCTACGGAAATTTCGGCCAATCCAATTACGGCGCTGCGAAAATGGCCATGGTCGGGCTCATGAATACGCTGCATCTTGAGGGCGACAAGTACAACATCCGCGTGAACTGCCTGGCACCCGCTGCCGGCACCGCTATGACTGACGGCCTTTTCCCTGAAAAGGCATTTGAGTTACTCGCACCGGAAACCGTCAGTCCTGGCGTGGTCTTCCTTGTTGGGCCGGATGCACCGAGCCGCAAAGTCTTGGCAGCGGGCGGTGGCAGCTTTGCCGTCTACAAAGGGTTCGAGACAGACGGCATCAATCTGCTACCGAACAATCTCACGCCGGAAGGCGTGGCTGGCGCCTGGGACGCCATCAACAACGAATCCGCAATGAAGGAACTCAAGATGGGATTCGAACAAGCGAGCAAGCTCACAATGAAGGCCGCGACCCACCTTGGAGTGGATCTCTCCTGATGCGTGCGCTCGTCTGCAAGACATTCGGTCCGGCCGAAGACCTCGTTATCGAGGAGGTCGACGATCCGGTAGCAAATGACAACGAGGTCATCGTCGATATTCACGCCGCAGGTATCAATTTTCCGGATATGCTGGTGATCGCGGGCAAATACCAGGTGAGAGTCGAACCGCCCTTCATACCAGGTCTTGAATTAGCCGGCGTGGTGAGCGAAACAGGACCTGGCGTTACGCAGCTGTCCGTCGGCGACAGGGTCTTTGCCAATCCGATGGGTGGCGGTTTCGCAGAACGCATCAGCATAAATGAAAACCTGGCATTTCCCCTGCCGGACATTATGAGTTTTGAGCAAGGTGCCGGATTTCCGATTACCTATTGCACGAGCTACCACGCACTTAAGGATGTCGCGAAGATCCAGCCAGGGGAATCGTTGCTGGTACTTGGCGCTGCAGGTGGCGTCGGCACGACGGCAGTGGAACTCGGCAAAGCAATGGATGCCAGGGTGATTGCTGCGGCCAGTTCGGACGAGAAACTCCAGTTTGCCGGTTCGATCGGCGCCGACGACTTCATCAATTACACGGAACAACCGCTGAAAGAAGCTGCAAGAAAACTGACGGGCGGAAAAGGTGTCGATGTTGTCTACGATCCGGTCGGGGGAGAAATAGCCGAACAGGCACTGCGCGGCGCCGGTTGGCACAGCAGATATCTCGTGGTTGGATTCGCGAGTGGTGATATTCCCAGGTTTCCCGCCAACCTCGCACTACTAAAAGAAGCGGCCATTATGGGCGTGTTCTCGGGTCAATGGGCTGCGGTCGATCCCGCCGCCCACGCCGACAACATCCTTGAGATGTTCGAGCTACTTGCCGATGGCAAGATAAAGCCGCAGATCACGCATGCCTACGCGCTAGAAGACTACGTACAGGCATACGACGATGTTGCCAATCGACGGATCAAGGGCAAAACCGTTTTCAAAATCAGGTAGCTTTTATTCGCGTTCCAGTAGCCGGCGTCTGAATTTCTGCATCCCATCAACCCAGCGATCGTAATCACCGGATTTTCTGCCAAAGTAGGTCTTGACGCTTGGGTGCGGCAGCACCATGAAGCGCTTTTCCCGCAAGCCTTCGACAATTTCATCCGCAATGACCGAGGCCGGAAGAATACCGTCGACATCGTTTCCTAGGAATCCGCCATCCATTGACTCACTGTCGTCTTCGATACCGATCATTCGCGTCGCGACCGCCTGAGGACACACCACGGAGACGTGGATGCCTTGGTCTCCATGCGTGATGGCCAGCGATTCCGAAAACCCGACCGCTGCGTGCTTCGTCGTTGAGTACGCAGCATCTCCGACCTGACTCAAGAGTCCGGCAGCTGACGCAATATTGACGAAGTAGCCGCCGCCCCGTCGAACCATTCGAGGGACCAAAGCACGTGCTGCGTAGACATGAGCCATGACGTTGACACGCCAGCATGCTTCCCAGCGATCATCGACCTTGTGAATTCCACCCTCGGCCGCTGCGGCGCCGGATTCGCCATCACCGTAGCCAACGCCGGCGTTTGAAACAAAAAGATCAATGGGTCCCAATGCACCTTCAACCGCATCAACGAGCCCGTTGATCTGGGATTCGTCGCCAACATCAACAGAAAAGGCATTACCGCCGATTTCGGCAGCGACAGCGTCGGCAGCATCCCCATCGAGGTCGGCTACCGCGACTGCAATACCTTCCTGTTGCAGGCGGCGGCAGGTAGCCCGGCCGATGCCATGCCCGCCTCCGGTCACAACTGCTATCTTGATGTCATGAATCATTCATTTCCACCCTCGCGCTGATCCGCCGATACCTGAGTTACAATGCCTGCCGAAGTAGGCGCCTTAACAGGAAATTAAGGAACAACAATGAAGAAGCTCTTCTCACTCGACAACTCTCTCGAAGCACTTGCTGCGCTGGTTGCGCTGGGTGCATCAGTGGCCGTGCTGCAGACGTTCATTATTGGCAAACACTTCGTCATACCCACGATAATACTGTTACTCGTGTTCTTCTTCGGGAATCTCGCGAGAGCCGGTATCAACGGAAAACGCTGGGCGAAACACGTGCTCCTATGGATTTTCCTACTTGCCGTTTTCCACACGTTCTTCGCTATGTTCTGGGCGGCCGAAGCCAGGCCGGGCGCCTTATTTGGCGCTGCGTTCTACCCGGTCTACGGCAGTTTTTTCTTAATCATCGGCGGCCTGTGCCTCAATTACGCGAAGCGACACGCATTGATCTAAACAGATTCGAGCACGCCGGACTTACCGGATCGTATCGCTGACACGCACACCATCGATGATCGTGCCAATCGCGTGACTCGTATACTCGAACGGGTCGCCATCGTATAGTGCTAGATCTCCGTCTTTACCGACCTCGATGCTCCCGACTCGGTCATCGATGCCCAGAATCTTCGCTGCCTCGATCGTAATCGCGCCGAGCGCCTGCTCGAAGCTCACGCCGTGCGCCAACGTTACCGCAGCCTCGTACAGCACGATACGTGTCTTTGGCACGTAGCCTTCATAGCCACTTTGGTAAGCTGTCGGAATCCCGGCTGCCATCAGTTTTGCCGGCGTCGTAAACGCAAGATTTTCGCGTTCGCCGCTCGCACGTGCCATGGCCGGGTGAATGATGACCGGCACCCCCGCAGCCTTGATTTCGTCGAGCAGCAAATAAGCCTCCGATGCGCCATCGAGCACCACGTTAACGCCAAATTCCTCCGCGATCCGAAGTGCCGTCATGATGTCGTTGTGGCGATTCGCCGTAACCAACAGCGGCCGGTCGCCAGATACAACGTCTGTCAGGACTTCCATCTTCAGATTACGTGCCGGACGCTCTTTTTCATCGTCGTCCTCTGCCGCGGCCCACTTCTCGGCATAATCCTGTGCCTTCAGGAGCTCAGCACGCAACATCGCAACAACTTTTGCCCTCGATCCCGGCGTATTGCGACCGCCATTGCCCGACATCACCGCGCCTTCACCGATTGTCGCAGCCACCATTGCCACCGGCTCGACAACGGTCTCCGCAATCGTATCGCCGGTCGTTTTCGCAATTAAAGTCTGCCCCGAAATGATCTCGCCCGGCCCGTGTCCGCTATGTATGGTCGTAATCCCGAACGACTGCAGCCACTCGACCAACGGTTCGCGTGCATTGTAGGCATCGATCGCGCGCAGGTCCGGCTGGATAGCCGCAGATCTTTCGAGCTGATCCTGATCGTCATCCTGCGACAGGTATCCCACCATGCCCACCACCGTGTGAGCGTCGATGAGCCCCGGCGTCACAACGGCAGCCTCAACGACGCTCATCCCGTCAGGAATGGATACGTCGTCCACGGGGCCAATTGCAGAAATCTTGCCGTCATGAATCAGGACCACACCGTTATCAATCGGGTCACCGGCAGATGTATAAATACGATCACCGCGAACGGCTATATCCTGTCCCATAGCCGTTCCGACAAAAAGAATCGAAACGAGAAGAGCGCTGACTTTTGTTTTCATCAATTCCACTCCCCGTATCCGTGAATATCAACAAAAACAGATGGTTGCAGAACACCAAATCCACCTTCGGCAACAGTCCGGTCATCAGGATCGTCGATATCGAATCGCTTCATACCTTCGACCCATGTCTCCTGCACACGCGTGTACACGCTGAACGGGTCACCGGAGAGGATGACAAAATCCGCGTCCTTGCCGGGTTCGAGCGAGCCAATCTGATCACCCAAGCCCATCATTTCAGCGCCTGCCAGTGTCAGTGCACGCAGTGCAATAGTTCGTGACATACCGGCCCTGACACCCAGCGCCGCCTGTCTCATGAAAAGCCTCGAGTCGGAAATATAGTCATCGGTATGAAAACCGACCATCGCACCGGCCTCTTCAAGGGCCGGTGCACTCTTCAAATCCGAGTATTGCGCCTCGAGCTTGCCACCGGGCGAGTCGATCAGGATCAGCGAAACGGGCACATTTGCTGCAGCAATCTCGTTCGCGACCCGGTGTGCCTCGCTGACGTGATGCAGCACCACACGGAAGCCAAATTCTTCCTGCAACCGCAACACTGTCATGACATCGTCATGCCGGTGCGTATGATGATGAACGATGCGCTCACCCCGCAGGACTTCCACGAGGGCCTCCATGCCCAAGTCGCGGTCGGGCTTCTTGCCCTCATCGTCTTCCGCGGCGTCGAGTTTCGCAAGATATTCCTGTGCTGCAATAAGTTTCTGGCGCACGAGCGCGGCTGATTTGGCGCGAGTGCCAGGGAACGGAGGATCACGCCGCGAGTTTGTGCCATTGGCCATTTTCATGCCACCAGCAATATTGCCATCGGCGTTCTTATAGGCAATCGCCGTTACGTCGTTTCCTTCCCTAAGCTTGACGTAAATCGTTTGGCCACTCATCAAAAGACCCGATCCCGGCATGATATTGACGGTCGTCAGACCGCCCGCGAGCGCGCGCCTGAAACCAGCGTCGCGGATGTTGATTGAGTCCAGTGCTCGTGCTTCGGGCTGGATGGGGCCCGAACGATCTCCGCCGGCAGGTTCGCCGATGTGGCTGTGCGTGTCGACAAAACCCGGAACGATAACCTGGCCGCTGATATCGATAACCTTGGCGTCGCTGGGGATTCGGATTCTGCCAGCCGCACCGACATGGACGATCTTGCCGTCCTCGATCACCAGCACGCCGTCCGTAATCGGCTCCCGGGATACCGGCATGATCTCGGCACCCGTGAACGCAATCGGCGCCGCCTGGACCATCGAGGCGCCGAAAAGGAGGAACAACCCCGGAAATACCTGCACACACCTGCGCAAGCGCTGCGAAATCTTTATCATTCAAATACTCTTGACGTTCGCGGAGACCGGCCGACGATATCGTATTCGACTGATCCCTGCTAGGAGCCCGTATGACCGACAGTGCGCATTTCAAGAATTGCAGTAAGAATATGAATGCCGACAGGAACATATAGTCGCCTGAACGAGGCCTCGAGAATGAATGACGCCGAGGGAATCGACGAAAACCGGCGTGTCTGTTCACGTGAGGATCTGGATAATACCAGCCCACATCACGACACCAGTCCAACTCGCGAACATGTGGAGAGACATGTATGAACAAATTCGCGGTCATCGCCAGCCTGCTTCTTATGCTTCCAGGGTTCGTCTGCGCACAAGATGCGACATACGAACTCGATGGTCTCAAACAACCCGCTGAAATAATTGTTGACGAATGGGGCGTCCCGCACATTTACGCCAATACGCACTACGATGCGTTCTTCGTCCAGGGATTCAATGCGGCCCGGGACAGGCTTTGGCAGATCGACACCTGGCGTCGACGTGGCCTCGGTTTGTTGTCCGAGGCATTCGGCCGCCGGTACATCGAACAAGACCGGAGTTCGAGACTGTTACTCTATCGTGGAGACATGTATCACGAATGGCTAGCCTACGGCTCGGACGCGAAACAAATTGCCAAATCTTTCACGGCAGGGATCAATGAGTACATCAACCTTATCGATGACCACCCGGCCCTACTGCCACCCGAATTCGAGTTACTGGACTACAAGCCCTCTCACTGGAAGGCCGCGGACATCGTGCTCATCCGCAGCCATGGCATATCCCAAAATGTTAGCAGCGAGGTGCGACGGGCCCGTATAGCCTGCCTGGCGAACCTCGATGTGGTTGGTCAGTGGAGGACGCTGGAGCCTGACTGGGAAACAGAAGTGCCAACTGGTCTCGACCCATGCGTCGTACCCGCAGATGTTCTCGACTTGTTCGATCTGGGTCGGACGGGCGTCACTTTCCCCGGCGACAACTACCGCGCCGCCCATCCGGCAGATAGGGACTGGCTGGAGGGCAGCAACAACTGGAGCGTGTCGCCGTCTCGTACGACAACCGGCCGTCCGGTTCTTGCGAACGACCCCCATCGTGCGCATTCCGTACCCTCACTTCGCTATATCTCTCATCTCGTCGCACCCGGCATGAACGTGATCGGTGCCGGTGAACCTGCACTCCCCGGCATTTCCATTGGCCACAACGATCGCATTGCATTCGGCCTCACGATCTTCCCGATTGACCAGGCGGACCTCTACGTCTACGAAGTCCGGGAAGGCAGCTACCGCTACGGCGGTGGCTGGGAACCGTTCGATGTGCTGCATGAAACGATCCCGGTGCGCGACGACGATGACGCACCTGTGGAACTGCACTTCACGAAACACGGCCCCGTCGTTTATCGAACCGACACGCATGCATTTGCAGTGAAACTCGGTTTTCTCGAACCCGGCATGGCACCCTATTTCGGCAGTGTCGAATACATGCGCGCCGGTAACTGGCGGGAATTTGTCGCCGCACTGAATCGCTGGGGTTCGCCGTCAGAGAACCAGGTTTATGCGGATATCGACGGCAACATCGGTTACAAACCAGCTGGCCTGTTTCCTCACCGGCCGAACTGGGACGGCCTGATGCCCGTTCCCGGAGACGGTCGGTACGAGTGGGACGGCTTTCATGATATGGATGTGTTGCCGGAAGAGTACAACCCGGAGCGGGGGTTCACCGGCAGCGCGAATTCGATGAATCTCCCCGACGACTACCCAATCGACCGGTACAAAATCGGCTTTGAATGGGCCGAGCCGTGGCGATATGACCGGGTCTGGAATGTATTGTCGTCGCAGGAACACCATTCACTCGAGGATTCGGCGGCACTGCAAAGGGACTACTTCGCTGAAATCACCAGCAAAGCAGTTCAACGCATCTCGCCATCGATAGACGGACTGGCAGCGGAGATGTTGCGAGAGTGGGATGGCAACCTTCGGTCTGATTCCGGTCCTGCGGCACTGTTCATGATCTGGCTACACCGGCATCTGCGACCGGCGATGCAGGCTCACCTGCTGCCAGACGAGCCCGAGTCGATGTCCCGCATGGATTTCAGAACCGTACTACGTCTCATGGAAGATCCGGCTAATTCAGGCATCGTTGCCAGCACCCTGGATACAGCCTGGTCGGATACCGAGATTCTGCTCGGTCGAAACTCCGCGCGCTGGCAATGGGGTACGATGCACCAAATCCGATTCGTGCATCCGCTCACTCACCTAGCGG
>CAZWEW010000037.1:0-14150 GCA_964633055.1 uncultured Woeseia sp.
AGCTTCTCCCACATGCGTGCGCACATCATCATGAGTTCGGCATCGATGTCCGGCCCTGCATAGCCCATGACCTCGACGTCGAACTGGTGGAATTGGCGATAGCGTCCTTTCTGGGGCTTCTCGTAGCGGAACATCGGACCAAGAGTCCAAAGCTTCTGGCGCTGGTTATGAAAGAGGCCGTTAGTGATGCCAGCACGCACCATACCGGCCGTTGCCTCGGGCCGCATCGTGAGGCTTTCGTCATTACGATCGCGAAATGTATACATCTCCTTTTCGACAATGTCGGTAACATCGCCAAGCGCCCGGGAAAATACCTCCGTGTATTCGAGAATCGGCAACCGGATCTCCCGGTAGCCGTATGACTCAATGACTTCCTGGACCACGCCTTCAACGTATCGCCACGTCGCTGACACTTCCGGAAGGATGTCATTCATGCCTCTGATTGACTTTGTTTTCACTGGCTTCGAATTCCGGGAGGGGACCGTGTGACGGGTTCGTCTCTTTCAGACAAATTGGCGTTATTGTGACGACGCAATCGTCAATCGCGCCAGCCGGTCACGGACAGCTGAGCGCGGAATGGAATATGGCATGCCGTCGACCATTAGCGAAACATTCTCTACATCGCCCAGAATGATACCGAGAGGTTCGTCGCCAATGACGTTGACAACGTCACCTTCATGGCCGAGGTCGTAGTGCAGGCGCCTCCCGGCGCCATCCGACACCTCAGTCCAGCAGTCGCCAGTGAAAACCAGATTCAGGGCAACCTGTAGAACACCGGACGTCGGTTCGTAGTCTACTTCATAACCCGGCAATTCATCCGCGACTGTCTCTTCCGGTTCAGGGCCTTGTGCCACCGAGACGTCAACGACAGTCCCTGACTTTAACGGCGCCGGATCCGCCGGCTGCGATACGGGCACTTTATCCGCGTCTTCGGCCCCTGTCTCTGCGGCAACGAGCGATGCGGATCTTGCAGGCTGATTCGTGACCACCGGTTCTTCAGACACTCGACCGAAGAACCACCAGACAAGGGCAATGACGATGACGACGCCAAGGCCGCCAAGCACCCAGGGTGTTGGTTCGACTTCACGCAGGATATTACGCTTCGGACCAACGACGGGTGGCGCACCGGTGTCGCGGTTCATCTGGTAATAGTCGGTCATCACATCATCGGTATCGACACCGACGAGTTCTGCGTATTTGCGCAGATGCCCTTTTGCAAATACTGGTGCGCCGAGTACTTCAAAATCGTTTTTTTCGAGCGCGCGAACCTTGTGTTCGTCCAAGTGCAGTTCCTTGGCAACATCCCGAACGGAGATATCCCTAGCCTGACGGGCCGCCCTCAGACGCTCGCCACCGACCGGTACGTCCTCAGGTTTTTCCGCATCATTTGAAGTCTTATCAGTCATAGCGAAGCTACAGGCCCTGCTCGCCCTGCTGCAGGATCAGGCGCGCTTCTGCCGAATCCAGGCGATCACGTGAAAGCTCGTAATTGTCATTGCCGTAATACTGGACACCCAGCTGGGAGTTCGTATCGGCGTCATCCTCGGAGGATACATTCTCGTAGGATACATTTTCCAATGTGATGAAACTCGTCAGGACAAGATACGGAATTACCATCGACAGCCTGAATGCCCTGCTCATGCTTTTTTCCTGCCCTTCCCGCCTAAGGGGGACCGAACCCTGTCGCGTACTTTACCAGCCAACTGGCCGCATGCCGCATCAATATCGTCTCCGCGCGTGCGGCGAGTCGTCGTCACAATGCCGCGTTTCCTTAGCCGCGCCTGGAATTTGAGTATTGTGTCAGCCTCTGATCGCGCGTAGTCATTGCCATCAAAGGAATTGAAAGGAATCAGGTTGATCTTTGCAAGCTTGCCGGACAACAGATCGGCGAGCTGATCCGCATCCGCCGGCGAGTCGTTGACGTCCTTCAGCATGACGTATTCGAAGGTAATGAAACGGTTCGAATGTTTTGCTGCGTAGCGCCAACAGGCATCCAGCAGCTCATCAATCGGATGCAGTCGATTGATCGGCACCAGTGCGTTACGCAAACTATCGTTCGCCGCATGTAATGAGATCGCCAGCGATACATTGCAGTCGTCGCCTAGACGATCGATCTGTGGCACGATGCCGGACGTGCTGACGGTCACCCTGCGACGCGACAGACCGTAGGCATGGTCAGAGATCAGCAACTCGAGCGCCGGTACGAGATTGCGATAGTTTGCCAGCGGTTCGCCCATTCCCATGAAAACAACGTTCGTAACGGCCGGTTTGCCGGTTGGCCGCATCGGCAGCCGGCAATTGGCGTACGTCACCTGCCCAATGATCTCATCAACACCGAGATTCCTGTTGAAGCCCTGCGCACCCGTCGCGCAAAAGGAACAGTCCATCGCACAACCTACCTGCGACGAGATACAAAGCGTGCCGCGCCTGGACTCGGGGATAAAGACGCTTTCGACAGCCTGGCCTCCAGCCGACTCAAACAACCATTTAACCGTGCCGTCCGTCGAGGTCTTCTCCGCGATCATTTCTGGCAACCTGATCGACGCGACTTCCTGCAACTGTGCACGAAGATCTTTCGACAGGTCCGTCATGTCATCGAAATGGAAAGAATTACGCTGGTGGATCCACTTCATGACCTGTCTTGCACGGAAGGGTTTTTCGCCAAGACGATCGAAAAACATCGCCAGCGCAGACTCCGGTTCACCGAGCAGGTTGATCCTCGATGAATCGGTGCCTGCTGACATTGTTTTTCCGGTGCCGGCCGTCATCGAATCAGCGGGTCCGCGGACAAATTCCGTCGTCACCGAAGAAGAACGCGATCTCTTCTGCGGCCGTATCGGGACCGTCTGATCCGTGCACTACGTTCTCCTCAATGCTCGCGGCAAAGTCCCTGCGAATGGTACCCGAGTTCGCGTCATCCGGATTCGTCGCCCCCATGATCTCGCGATTCTTCTGGATCGCTGACTCGCCCTGCAAAACCTGCACGACGACAGGCCCTGAGGTCATGTAACTAACGAGATCGCTGAAGAACGGGCGATCCTTGTGAATGGCATAAAAACTCTCAGCCTGTTCCTGTCTCAGGTGCATCATTCGAGAAGCGACAATTTCGAGACCTGCTTTTTCAAAGCGGCTGCAAATTTCGCCTATCAGGTTCTTTTCAACACCGTCGGGCTTGATGATGGAGAGCGTGTGCTCTGCGAACATTTCCATTTCCTTGGTAGTTAACCGAATTCAAAAAAGCCGGCTTGTCGAGGCCGGCCGCGAGTATGTAACTTATCGATTTTAGTCGTGAATTTGGTGTCAGGCAATCAATGACACGATCGACAGCAGCCTGTGATCAGATGTTGAAACTCTCGCCGCAGCCGCATTCCCCGGACACATTGGGATTGCGAAACCGAAAGGCTTCATTCAGACCTTCCTTGATGAAATCGACCTCGGTGCCATCGATCAATTCGAGGCTCTGACCATCGACCACGACCGTAACGCCCCGGTCCACGAACACATGATCATCGTCGTTGACCTTGTCCGCGTAATTGACGACATAGGCGAAGCCGTTACAGCCTGTCTTTTTAACGCCGATCCGGAGCCCGACACCGCTGCCCCGGGCTTCCAGATAATTGCTAACCCGCTCCGCGGCAGGTTCGGTCAGTGAGATCGCCATTTCGTCTGTATATCGACGTTCGTATTCCGCCGCCTATTTCAGTCCTTTTGCCGCATCCGCGATGAGAAGCATACGCCCTCTCTTGGTCACGGGGATTTCAAGCTTGTCCAGGCGTTCCAGGACAACCAGATCCGTCAGTTCACCGCGATCCGTCCCTTCGAGGTCGCCGCAAATCAGTTCGGTAGCGGCAACCAGGTGAGGACAACCCCGTGCCCGGAACCGTATTGACGCGATCTTCCCATCCTTTAGTCCGGCACACAACACCACCCGCACCGCGTTTCCTGACTCACTGGCATCCGATACGAGAACCTCATCGTAATTCCCATCGAGCGTGCCTGCATGAACCGGGTTCTCAAAATAGCGCCTGACCGCCTCGTTGTAGGGATCGTCGCCAGTCATATCAATCCACCGGGGCGACGCCACGGAGTTTTACGATGGCCTCGCAATAGATTTTTGCTGCCCGGTCGATCTCCAGATTAGTCGTATCGCGACCGAAGCTAAAGCGAATCGCACCCCCCGCCTCGGCATCGTTCCTGCCCAGAGCCCGAAGAACATGGGACGGTTCCGCGCTCACCGAATTACAGGCAGAGCCGCTCGCCACGCAGACAGGTTCGAGCGCCAGCAACAGGCTCTCACCGTCAATATCGGGCACACTCACATTGAGAATACCCGGGTAGGTCATTTCAGCGTCGCCGTTCCGGCGGATGCCGGAAACCGTGCGGATCCGTTGCCAAAGCCGATCACCATGTTCGGTCACTTTCTCATAGTTGGTCCGAAGCTCCACCATGGCAAGCGCAGCCGCAGCACCCAATCCACAGACAAGGTGTACCGGCACAGTCCCGGGACGAAGCCGGCGTTCCTGGCCACCACCGAAAAGGATAGGGAATACCGCTGTCCCCGGCCGGTCGGCGACATACAATGCACCGATACCCTGCGGGCCATAAAACTTGTGTGCCGTCAGGGACATAAGGTCCACCGGGAGTCTGGTTAGGTCGATGCCAAGTTTTCCCACGGACTGCGCCGCATCAGTATGGAACAGAATATCGTGTTCGCGGCAAAGATTGCCGATCGCCTCGATGTCTTGCACGACACCGGTTTCGTTGTTGACATGCATGATCGACACAAGCTGCGTCTCGTCGCGCAATGCGGATTCGAGCCGGGAAAGCGGCAACATACCGTCCGGATCCGGCGAAAGCCAGCTGACTTCGAAACCTGCTTTTTCTAGATGCCGGAACGTGTCTGTCACAGCATTGTGTTCTGTCGGCATCGTTACCAGGTGTTTCCCCCGGTCCGCCCGCGCCCGCGCCACCCCACGAATCGCCAGGTTATCTGATTCCGTGGCCCCGGACGTGAAGAGTAACTGGTCAGCGCCGGTATTCAGGAGTTCAGCCAGCTGCTGCCGCGATTTGTAGACGATCCGGGCTGCGTGGCGACCTGCGAGATGAACCGACGATGGGTTGGCCGGCGGGGTGTCCGACCCAAGGCACTCATTCATCACCTCAACAACAGAATCGGCTGTTGGCGTCGTTGCTGCGTAGTCGAGATATACAATTTCCCCGTTCATGCGTCTTCCCGCATGCGCCGCTCGAAAGCCGTCAGCACTCCACGCAAGATGTTGATCTCGTTCTGGTCTGGCGCCGCCCTGATGAAAAGGCGTCGAAGTCGTCGCATCAGCGTACGGGGATTATCGGGATCCAGAAACCCGGAGTCCGTCAATGCCGCCTCCAGGTGCTCGTAGAAATACTCCATTTCCTCGAGTGTCGCTGATCGAAGCTCCGGGTCCCCCGGGTCCTGCAGAACAAGCGTTGCAAGCCGCAGCTCGTAGCAAAGCACCTGAACCGCCATGGCGATATTCAGCGAACTGAATTCCGGATCCGTCGGTATCGTCACGAGGGCCTGGCAGCGGTCCAAGTGTTCATTACTTAGTCCCGACTTCTCAGGCCCCATTACCAGTGCCACGTTTCCCCTAGCGCTGGCGTCAACCAGTCGCGCCGCACATTCACGCGGCTCCAGTGTAGGCCACTCGATCGCCCGGAAACGCGCACTCGCGCCCACCGCGAAATGGCAATCGGCCAGTGCCTGATCGAGAGTTGTCGCCACAATCGTGTTTTCGAGAACGTCTTCGGCGCCTGACGCCCTCGCCGTCGCATCCTCGTGCGGAAACGAACGAGGACTGACGAGCGTGAGATCACGAAACCCCATGTTCTTCATCGCACGGGCCGTCGCCCCGATATTCCCGGGGTGTGTGGTACCCACCATGACAATTCGAACTGACACGAAAACCTCGTCCAGCTTGGCAGAAGGTCTGGTATTCTACCGCCGCTTTCCAGATCAGTCTGGATTCTTTTCTTTCAAAAACCGGCGGAATCGACATGCACGCGATGCTCAACGTGGCCGTGATGGCCGCCCGGAGCGGGGGTAACAGCCTCGTTCGAAACCTCAACAAACTCGACAAGCTGAAAGTCGAGCTGAAAGGCCGCAACGATTTCGTCAGCGACGCCGATTTTGCTGCCGAACGAGCGGTGATCGAGACTATTTACAGACACTACCCCGATCATGCAATCCAAGCGGAAGAAAGCGGCATGAGCGGCGAATCCGATCATGTCTGGATCATCGATCCACTGGACGGAACCACAAACTACCTACACGGTTTCCCGGTCTTCTGTGTTTCGGTCGGACTCCAGGTGAAAGGCCGGATCGAACACGGTGTTGTCTACGACCCGCTTCGGCAAGAACTGTTCACCGCTTCACGCGGTCAGGGCGCGCACCTCGATGGGCGACGCATTCGCGTCTCCGGACTTAATGACCTGTCGAAAGCACTGATCGGTACCGGTTTTCCCTACCGAGCTTCGAACGAAGATGTGAACCCTTACATGCGCATGCTGGTCAATGCGATGGCGCATACCTCCGGCGTTCGGCGCCCGGGCGCCGCGGCACTCGACCTTTGCTATGTCGCAGCCGGTCGTCTGGACGCTTTCTGGGAGACGGGGCTCATGCCGTGGGACCTCGCAGCAGGCACACTGATCATCCAGGAAGCAGGCGGCATCGTCAGCGCGCTGGATGGTTCCGAAAACTATCTCGATACAGGGCACATTCTCTGTGGCACACCGAGGATATACAGCAGTCTTGCCAAGCTCTTTGCGCCGGACATCAAGGTCATGTTCGAAAAACCAGCTGGGGACACCTGAACCGGGTCACGGTCTCGGCATGCAGCGAATCACGGTAAGTCGTCGATGAGATCCGGATCGATTTCTGCCGGCATCAGGTCCTGCGGTGTCACGTGAAGCATCAGTGCCGCCGCACTGGCAGTGTAGATCGACGAATAGGTCCCAACGATGATGCCAACAATCAGGGCGACCGAGAACGGACCAACGGATTCGCCGCCAAGAGCAAGCAGCGCGGATAACACGACCAAGGTCGTGACACCGGTGATGATCGTCCGGGCGAGCATTTCGTTGATCGACGTATTCATCGCCTCTTCCGGGGTCGCCCCGCGAAGCTTGGCGAAATTCTCGCGAATTCGATCGAACGCAACGACCGTATCGTTCAGGGAATAGCCAATGACGGCGAGCACGGCGGCAACCACCGTCAAATCGAAGGATATTCCGGTCATCGAAAAGAACCCGACAGTCACGATGACATCGTGCGCCAATGCTGCAACAGCGCCCATTGCAAACTTCCACTGAAAGCGGAACATCACGTAAGCGAAAATCATAAGTAAAGCGAAGATCATTGCCAGACCACCCTGCTCGGTCAACTCCTCGCCAACCTGGGCACTGACATTCTCGAATCGCAACAATTCAACCGAAGAGTCACCGGCGGACAATACCTCAAACAGCGCCTCCCTGATCTCGCTGGTTTCCTGACCGGGCTGCGGTGGCAGGCGCACTAGGATGTCTTCCGCGGCGCCAAATTCCTGGACGACGTAGTCGTCGAATCCGGCGTCTGTCAGGTTCTGCCGAATCTGTTCGAGATCCGCGGCTTTCGGATAACTGACCTCGAGCAGAATACCACCGGTGAAGTCAATGCCAAGATTAAGGCCACGCGTGGAGAAAGAACCAATGGACAGCAGGACCACCAGGATCGACAGGCCCACGGCAATATTTCTCCGTGTGCGGCTCAGGAAATCGATGTTCGGCTTGTCCTTGATTAAACGTAACATGGCAATCTCAAATTGGCAGCGTTTCGAGCCGGCGGCCGCCGAAAACGAGGTTGACAACGGTTCGTGTCCCAATGATCGCCGTGAACATCGACGTAATGATGCCGAGAGATAGCGTGACCGCGAAGCCCTTGATAGGGCCGGTACCGAAAGCGAAGAGGACAATCGCCGCGATCAGGGTGGTGACGTTGGCGTCAGCAATGGACGAGAATGCTTTTTCATACCCGGCGTGAATACTGTTCTGTACCGTATTGCCCTCTCTCAGTTCCTCGCGTATCCGCTCGAAAATAAGTACGTTCGCATCCACTGCCATACCAACAGTCAATACGATTCCTGCTATCCCGGGCAAGGTCAATGACGCCTGCAACAAGGAGAGCAATGCAGCGACAAAAACAAGGTTGGACAGCAGCGCCATGTTGGCAATCATCCCAAACCAGCGATAGTAGATGGCCATAAAAACAATCACAGCGAGAAAACCGATCTGAACTGCACTGAAACCGCGATCAATATTCGCAGCACCCAGTGACGGACCGATTGTACGATCGTCAACCTTGAATACCGGCGCTGCCAGGGCGCCGGCGCGCAGTAACAATGCAAGATCGCGGGCTTGGACCGGGGTCAACCCGGTCGTTTGAAAGCGATCCTTGAAGATTCCCTGGATCGTCGCCGTGTTGATGATTTCTTCGGTCTTGATCGTACGATACGACGTCGTACCATCCGGCAAGGTCACCGCTTCGCGGCGGGTCTCAATGAATACCGTAGACATCGGCTTGCGCAGATTAGTCCTGGTCGTCTCCAGCATCTTTTCACCGCCGGCTGCGTCCAGATTGATAAACACGGCAGGCTGCCCCTCGCTGAAACCGGACTCCGCATTAACGATCTGGTTACCCGATGCAATAACGTCACGCTTAAGTAGTTGTCCCGGCACACCGCGACCAGGATAGCGGCGAGAGCCCGGAGTATCTCCCGTGGTATCAACCAGCCTGAATTCCAGCGTCGCAGTCGCGGTGAGAATCTTGTCGAGTTCGTTTGGGTCCTGAACACCTGGCAATTGCACAACGATTCGATTCACACCTTGTCGCTGTACCAAGGGTTCTGCCACACCGAGCTGATCAACACGATTCCTGAGCGTCGTGATGTTCTGTTCGATAGCAAAATCCTGGCGGGCCTTAATCTGTGTCTCATTCATGCGTACTCGCAACGAACGTCCGTCAGCACTGTCAAAAACGAGCAGCTCGGGATCCGCCTCCTCGATGATGTCACGGGCGCGTTCAAGGTCTTCGGTACTGCGTAACGGCACCATAATCTGGTTACCATCGACAACAGGACGGCTGCGGATGCGTTGATCGCGAAGCCGGTCGGCAAAATCCTGCTCGTAAGCAACAAGCCGGCTTTCAATCGCGCTGTTCATATCAACTTCGAGCAAAACATACACACCACCACGCAGATCCAGCCCGAGACTCATCGGATTCAGTCCCAGTCGCCGGACCCATTCCGGCGTGTTCGGCGCGACCGTCGGCGCAACATTGGAGTCGGTCGCGAATGTGTCCCGAAAAATATTGACCGCATCAGCCTGGTCATTCGTTGAATTGAAACGAATGACCACCCGGCCTTCCTGCATGTAGATCGTATTTGCCTTGATATCGTTTCTTTCAAGCACCTGTTCAACACGCTGAATGCGATTGTCGCCGAATGGGTTGCCATCTGATTTCGCCAACTGGATCGCAGGCGCAGAACCGTAGATATTCGGCAACGCGATTAATGCGCCGGTCACCAGGATGGTCAGTACCAGGTAATTGAGCCAGAGCGGGTAACGATTCATCGGGTCAGCGCGCGTCAGGCTGCGTCAATAGTGCCCTTGGGCACGACGGTGGACACCGTCGACTTCTGGACCTTGATCTCTACACCATCAGCGATCGTGAGCGTTGCATAATGCTCGCTAACCCCCGTGACCTTGCCAAGGATGCCGCCTGCCGTAATGACTTCGTCGCCGGCCGAGAGTGCGTTGACGAGTTCAGTGTGCGCCTTTTGCCGTTTCTGTTGCGGTCGAATCAGGAGAAAGTAGAACGCAACGAAGATAATGATCATCGGCAGGAAAAAACCGAAAGGAGAAGAGTTTGCAGCGTCCTGTGCATACGCTGTACTGATTAGGAAATCCATGATTGTCTACCCTATTACCCGGGTGGTTCACCGGGCTTGAAAAAATGGCGCGCTATTATGGCACACGAGTGCCGAAACGTGGGACCGCCGGGTGCGGATTCAAACCTCGGTGCCGAACACTCATGAACAGCCATAGCGAGCTTTCAGATCGGCGATAAAATCCGGTAACCCGCCAGCTGCGACCACTTCTCGAAGACTCTCCATAAGCTTTTGATAATAATGTAAATTATGGATTGTATTTAACCGGGAACCGAGAATTTCACCGCATTTCTCAAGGTGACGCAAGTACGCCAGGCTGTAATTCTGGCAAGTCTCGCAGGCGCAGTCCGGGTCAAGCGGGCCAGTATCGCTCGTGTATTTTGCATTCCTGATCTTGACGACACCGCGTGACGTGAACAGATGCCCGGTCCGGGCGTGCCGGGTCGGAATGACACAGTCAAACATGTCAATACCGCGACTCACTGCCTCGGCGATGTCGATGGGCGTACCGACTCCCATCAGGTATCGGGGTGCAACATCTGGCATGAGCGGGACCAGATGATCAAGAACCGCATTCCGCTCGCCTTCGGATTCTCCCACAGCCAGTCCGCCAACGGCGTAACCGTCGAACCCAATGTCGACCAGTCCGTCGAGCGATTCCTTACGCAGTGTATCGTAAACACCACCCTGCACGATCCCGAAAAGTGCTTCGCCACGCGCCGGCTCTTTGTACTTCAGTTCGTCAAAACGCACGCGACTGCGACGCGCCCAGCGAAGCGAAAGTGCCATCGACTCACGCGCTTCTGCCTCGGTCGCAGGGTACGGCGTACATTCGTCGAAAACCATCGTGATATCGGCATTCAGATCGTGTTGCACCTCCATCGACCGTTCCGGCGTGAGCAGTATCTTGTCGCCGTCAACCGGTGAACGAAATGTCACGCCTTCCTCGCTAAGTTTGCGCATCTCGGCCAACGAAAAGACCTGGAACCCACCCGAGTCCGTAAGAATGGGTCCGGCCCAGTTCATGAATTCGTGCAATCCACCATGGTTCCGAATGACGTTCGTGCCGGGACGCAACATCAGGTGAAATGTGTTTCCGAGAATGATTTCAGCTCCGCTGTCACGCACCTCATCCGTCGTGACGCTTTTTACGGAACCGTATGTACCAACCGGCATGAAAGTCGGCGTATGAATATTGCCTCGCCGACACTCAAGTAGACCTGTGCGCGCAGCACTCGAGCTATGATCGACAGAGAAGTTCATTGCGTTTCGGGCCACACCAACATCGCGTCACCATAACTGAAGAAACGGTATGCCTCGGCAACAGCATGTCGATAAGCAGTCAGTATTCTCTCACGGCCTGCAAATGCAGAGACGAGCATCAGCAACGAAGACTTGGGCAGGTGAAAGTTCGTAATCATGCCGTCGACTGAACAAAACCGGTAACCTGGCCGAATAAAAAGGTCCGTCTCGCTATCCACCGGTTGGAGATCACCTCCCGACGACGCTGCTTCCAGCGCACGGACGGACGTGGTGCCGACGGCAATCACACGGCCGCCAGTTGCCCGGGTGACATTGATAGCATCCACTGTTTCCTCCCCTACAATCAGCCGTTCCGAGTGCAGTTTGTTTTCATCGACGGTTTCGTAACGCAACGGGCGAAACGTCCCTGCACCAACGTGCAAGGTCACGCAAGCGGAACGAACGCCTTTGCTGTCCAGTTCGTCGAGCATCGTTTCGTCGAAGTGCAGGCCCGCCGTCGGTGCGGCAACAGCGCCGGGACGAGCTGCGTAGACAGTCTGGTATCGTGCGTCGTCCTCTTTTTCCTCACGCCGTTCGAGGTAGGGAGGCAACGGTACTTCGCCGTGCTGCTCCAGATGCTTATGAACATCGACCGAAAACTTCAGGAGGAACAGATCATCGTCGCGATCGAGAACAGTAGCAATCACGCCAGCCGCCAAAAGTATCTTCGTTTCCGGCTTCGGTGATTTACTGGCGCGCACCTGGGCCAACACCTCGCCGTCGGCAAGTATCCGTTCGACCAGAATTTCTACCCTGCCACCGGTCGACTTTCTACCGAAAAGCCGGGCCCTGATGACGCGCGTATCGTTCAGAATAAGTAAATCGCCCGGCGCAAACAGTTCCGGAACATCACCAAATCGACGATCGTCGAGTTCGGCACCAACAACAAGCAACCGACTGCCGCACCGTTCCGAAGTCGGGTACCGCGCGATCAATTCAGCAGGAAGGTCGTAATCGAAGTCAGATAAAAACATGGCCGCGCATGGTAACCCATACGCGGCTAGGGGGTTCCGGGCAGGGGGAACTATCCCAGAACGACAGGTGCTAGATCTGATTGTCCGAGTGGCTGGTACCCTCAAGCCGGACAACAATCTTCTGACGGACAATTTTGGCGTTCGGCGTGAGAAACGCTCGAGACGCGTGAACGAGGCTGACTCAGCTTTGTCGATTGTCCGGCATGACTAGATTAATCTTGCGCTTGCGTTTGTCACGCATGATGTCGATGCCGAGCGCTTCACGATCTTCGAGTCGACCTGTATGTCCACGAATTTGCTCATGTATCAGTTAATAAGATGCGCCTGCTGCCAAAAAGATCGCAGAAATTTTCGCGTATAGTGTGGCGGGTCACGAGCACCGCGAATATACTGGGCGGCAGTTCGACTGCAAGCCCCACAATCACTGGGTTTTCCCCTGCCGGGGTGGCGGAACTGGTAGACGCGCCGGATTCAAAATCCGGTTCTGGAAACAGAGTGCGAGTTCGATTCTCGCTCCCGGCACCATCAACTGCATCTTATCGGAATTGCGATGAAATACTGCTCGAGTTGCGGCGAATTCGTCATTCGAAAAACGCCTGAAGGCGACACTCACGAACGCTGGGCCTGCGAAGCCTGCGAGACAATTCATTATCAGAACCCACGGGTCGTGGTCGGCTGCGTACCTGCGAAGGACGGCAAGGTGCTGCTCTGCAAACGTTCGATCGAGCCGCGCTACGGATACTGGACTGTCCCCGCAGGTTTCATGGAGATCGGCGAAACAATCGCACAGGGCGCAGCGCGGGAAACAATGGAGGAGGCCTGTGCGGAAGTCGAAATCGGCCATCTGTTCGCGTCAGTCGACGTCGTCCAGGCTGGACAGTTACATCTCTTTTTCACAGCGGAACTGGTTAGCGATTTTTCGGCCGGGGAGGAATCCCTAGATGTTGCGATGTTCGAAGAAGAAGAAATACCCTGGGACGACATCGCATTCAGAAGCGGTGTCTATGCGTTACGCAAGTACTTCGAGGATGCCGGTGAAAACAACGGCGTCCACATTCACGAAGTGGTGTTTAATCGCGCACGGAAATAGAAACGCGTAGTTCCTAGTCTGTGCCGATCGTCGATGCGATGGCCTCGATCAGTTGTTTCGGCGCCAGGTAACCGCTAAACAGAGTGCCATCTTCGAGGACGATCGCCGGCGTGCCACGCAGGCCGACGTCCTGACCCATCGAATAATGTGTACTCACGATCGACGAGTCGCAGTCCCGTGTCTGGAAATCCTTATCAAGTTTGGCCAGCGTCAGTGCTTCGTTGCGGTTGTCCGAGCACCAGACTTGTTCCGCCTTGGCCCATGACGGCGACGTCGGTCCATTTCGAGGATAGAGATAGTAACGAACCTCGATACCCTCATTCATGTATTCCTCGATCTGGTTGTGCAGTCGTCTGCAGAAGGTGCAGTCGATGTCGGTGAACACGGAAACGCTGTGACGAACTGTCTTTGGCGTGAAGACAATCGCCTCGTCATCCACTGCGGCCCCAATGACTTTAATCCGGGCGGCATTGCGATCTTTTTCCGACAGGTTGACCTGCTCGGCGAGGTCGATGAGATCGCCTTGCAGCAGGTAGCGGCCGTCACCCGAGATGTAGGCAATGATTGCGCCCTTTCGAATCGTGTACCAGCCATCGACGTCGCTTGGAAAGATATCTTCCTCGTCTATTTCGGTGAACATGCCGGCAACCGTTTCGCGAACATGTTGTAGTTCGGCGACATCGTCGGCGTTTACCGGAATGGCCAGAAATCCGGTGACAGCGAGTCCCAGCAAGCTAATTCGCGATAAGACTGATTTCATCAGGGATTCCTTAGATTTGACCGATACCTGCCCATCGGTGCCTCTACAGTCCACTGACTCGTGTC
>CAZWEW010000038.1:0-14107 GCA_964633055.1 uncultured Woeseia sp.
GTGTACCCGATGGCTGGCCGCGCGTTCGCGTCACTTTGCACGGATGGCACGATGATTGGTGTGCAGATCGGGGACGGCGGGGTGCAGGCCTCCATGTCGAAAACAGAGGTATTCTTCGATGCTAATAATGATCCCATCATGGAGAAAGCGGCGATCATTGATGGCATCGCATACTTCCCGACCTTCCTCGCGCGCATGATTCCGGTCGACCTGAATGGCAGCGAGCCGGTTGTCGGCGAGGAATGGTCATTGCTTGGGGATGGCGACGAGGGCTGGCGTCCGGGCGGTATCCAGGTGACCGGCGTCGACGATGCCGGCCGACTGTACGTGATGATGCATCCGGACGGCTACGAGGGTTCGCACAAGGATCCCGGCACGGAGGTGTGGGTTTATGATGTCGAAACGCAGGAACGCGTGCAGCGAATCGAGCTTGCAATGCCCGTTATTTCCATGGGAATGACCGTTGGGGATGACCCGTACCTCATGGGCACCAACGTCAATCTGCAGGTTGACGTGTACAGTGTTGCGACCGGCGAACATCTCCGTACGCTCAGCGGCTTTGGTGAAGAAACGGCGCTCATGGTTCACGGCGCGTATTGATCAGGGAGTAGCAAGACATGAAATGGTTTGATGAATGGATGGACGCGTCGGCAGAAAAAACGACGCGCGGCATCGCACAGCGCACCTCTCGTCGTGGGTTCCTCGGCAAGCTGGCCGGCGTCCTCGCCGGCGGCGCTGTCACTGTACCGCTGCTCCCTGTTGCTCGTGCGCAGGAGAATCCGGCGCCGCAGGAGTCAGGAGATCCGGCAGACTGCGCCTATTGGCGCTACTGTGCGATTGACGGTTTCCTTTGCGGCTGCTGCGGTGGCTCGATGAATACTTGCCCGCCAGGTACCGAGATGTCTCCGATTACATGGATTGGCACCTGCAGGAACCCGGTCGACAACAGGGACTACATCATTTCCTACAATGACTGTTGCGGTAAGGCGTCCTGTGGCAACTGCCTGTGTCAGCGAAACGAAGGCGACCGCCCGGTCTACAATCCGCGCGTTTCGAACGACCTCAACTGGTGCTTGGGCACGACCAACAATACTTATCACTGTTCGACGGCGATCGTTATCGGTACAGCTCTGGACGAATGAGGTTCCTGGTCGTTCTGGTCGTACTCGCTGTAGCACCGGTTACTGCTGCGGAGTACGATGCGCAGTCATTCGCTAGCTGCGCCGCTTGTCATTTGCCGGACGGCGTCGGCGTGCCCGGCGCATTCCCCCCAGTGCGAAACCGAGCAGCTGGAATAGCGGCACTCGATGGCGGCAGGGGATACCTCATCACGGTCGTGACGTACGGGCTCATGGGAACGATCCAGGTTGAGGGCATGCAGTATTTTGGTGTGATGGCCGGCAACACGGGCGTATTGACCGACGAAGATATCGCCGAGGCGCTCAACTATCTTGTGTTCGACCTCAATGACGGCGATGCCGAAGGCATTGAGCCATTTACTGCCGAGGAGGTCGCTGTCGTGGAGGAGACCACGATAGTCAGGAGCCCGGCTGCGGCAGGTCAGATGCGCACGGACCTCGCCGCGACGCACGGTGGAGAATGGCCTTGATTCGGTTTGCGGCCGTCGCCCTGTTGCTGACAACAGCTGTTGCTGCCGATGATCGTCGCGCGGAAGTGAACTACATGTTGCATTGTCAGGGCTGTCACCTGCCCCAGGCCGAGGGGCACGAGGGTAAGGTTCCGCCAGTGAAGGATTTTGCCGGCTACTTCCTGCACTCTGAAGAGGGGCGTGATTTCCTGATCCGCGTGCCCGGTGTCGCCTACGCGGCGTTGACCGACGAAGAAGTCGCGGAGCTCATGAACTGGTTGCTTCAATCTTTTAGCGCGGATCAGCTGCCAGCTAACTTCACGCCGTTTTCTGCCTCCGAGGTCCGGTCGCTCAGAGCCAACCCGGAATCCACGCCCGATGCAGCAAGGCAGCGTATTCTTGCCAGCATTGCCAATGACCTGCCGCAACTGCGAAAGTGGATTGACCCACGTTAACGAGCGATCATGTTGAGACACGACGGCGAAAGCACCAGCGACCCTGAGATACAGGCAGCGCTGGCACGTCGAAGCCGGTTGCGCTGGACGTACTCGGTCTTACTCATTGGCGTATACCTGGCGTGGGCTGTCACCGGTGTGTACCTGCCCGCATTCTACGCATCGCCCTTTCTGGGACTGGCATTGCCGACTGGCATTGCTATGGCTTTCGCCATCATCGGTCTGTCGATACTGCTTGCAGCGATCTACGTCCGCAAGGTCGATCGCTTTGAAGACGATGAGAAGCGGGGGCGCAGCAGGTGAGCGGTGATGGCACGAACCTGACGGCGATTGCGGTATTCATCGGCTTCGTTGCAGTGAGCCTGGCCGTGACGTGGTGGGCTGCACGCCGCACTCACTCGACTGACGAGTTCTACACGGCCGGCAGCAAGATTACGGGCATGCAGAACGGCCTGGCGCTTGCGGGTGACTTCATGTCGGCGGCGACGTTTCTTGGTTTGACCGGCCTTGTGTTCATCGGCGGATCGGATGCGGCGATCTTCACCCTCGGTGTGACGGTGAGTTGGGCATTCCTGCTGTTCGCGTTTGCCGATCGCATGCGCAATCTTGGACGGTATACGTTTGCCGACATCGTTGCCTATCGCCTGCAGCCGGAACGCCTTCGGGTCCTGGCGGCAGTCGGCACGTTGACGGTCGCGATTCCGTACCTGATTGCACAGATGGTCGGGGCAGGATTGCTCATCGAGACGCTGTTCAATATTCCCTATTTTGGAGCCGTCATCATCGTTGGCACGTTGATGACGGTCTATGTCGCTTTCGGTGGCATGCTGGCGACGACCTGGGTGCAGGTCATTAAGGCGGTGTTACTTTTGAGTGGTGGCACTGTTCTGTTGATCCTGGCGCTTTCCAACTTCGGATACAGTCTTGATGGTCTTTTCACGCGTGCAGCGGAACTGCATCCGCGCGGTGTCGGGATATTCCGACCGGGTGGGCTTTACGACGACCCCATCAGTGTTGTGTCCCTCGCGCTCGCGTTTATCTGTGGTACCGCCGGACTCCCGCACGTTTTGATGCGTTTCTTTACGGTCCCCGATGCGCGTGAAGCCCGGCGCTCGATTGGCTATGCCGTATTGATCATCGGTTTTTTCCAGTTTGCCATCCTGTTGATCGGTTTTGCTGCGATTGGCTTACTGATCGGGCAGGGTGACTATGTTGATGAAGCTGGCCGGATCTCCGGCGGCGCAAACATGGTGTCCGTTTACCTGGCACGTGTGGTTGGCGGCGAAGTATTTTTCGGACTGATTTCAGCCGTCGCATTCGCCACGATACTTGCGGTTGTGGCAGGTATCCTCCTGTCCGCGTCGGCCGCGGTTGCACATGATTTCTACGCGCGGGTCGTGCGCAAGGGCAATATTTCGGATTCAGAGGAGGTGCGGGTTTCCCGATATGCCACCGTTGCCATTGGTGCGACTGCGATCGGACTGTCGATGTTCTTCAAGAGCATGAATGTTGGGATACTTTCGACGATCGCCCTCGCGATCGCGGCGAGCGTCAATTTCCCCGCCCTGTTCCTTGCCTTGTTCTGGTCGGGGTTGACGACGAGAGGCGCGGTTGCGGGCAGCATCACCGGGCTCGTAACGGTCGTTGTGCTGACGATCCTGAGTCCCGTGATCTGGGTCAATGCACTTGGCAACCAGACGCCAATTTTTCCTTATGCATATCCAACACTGTTCTCCGTTTCCACCGCATTTATCGTGACGATCCTGGTGTCCAAGAGCGATTTGTCCGCACGTGCGGAGCAGGAGCGCGGGGCGTTTGCGGCACAGCTCGTCAAGAGCGAACTGGGATAGGAAGGAGATAGCTGTGGTTAATCGCGTACCTGTGCCGGAAGAGCTGGAACCGATAGAGAAGGCCAGCACTGATGAACTGCAGGCATTGCAACTCGAGCGGCTGAAGTGGTCAATCGGTCACGCGTACGACAACCAGGCACCTTACCGGGCCAAGTGTGACGAAGCAGGGGTGTCGCCAGAGGATCTCTGTGACCTCGACGATCTGTCAAAATTCCCTTTTACGGTCAAGGGTGATCTACGCGATGCCTACCCGTTCGGTATGTTCGCCGTCCCGCAGGATGACGTGGTTCGCGTCCATGCTTCCAGTGGCACGACGGGCAAACCGGCTGTTGTCGGGTATACGGAAAACGACGTCGACATGTGGGCGACTGTTGTTGCGCGTTCGATTCGCGCGAGCGGTGGCCGGAAAGGTGACAAGGTGCACGTCGCCTATGGATACGGGCTTTTTACGGGTGGGCTTGGTGCACACTACGGCGCGGAAAAACTCGGTGCGATGGTCGTCCCGATGTCGGGCGGGCAGACACCGAGACAGGTCCAGCTAATCCAGGACTTCGAGCCCGACATCATCATGGTGACGCCGTCCTACATGTTGAACATCGCTGATGAATTCGAGCGACAAGGTCTCGACTGTGCCAGTAGTTCCCTCAAGGTTGGCATTTTCGGCGCCGAACCCTGGGGTGAGGCGATGCGTGCGGATATCGAGGCGCGGTGCGGGCTCGATGCCGTCGACATCTACGGATTGTCCGAAGTCATCGGTCCGGGCGTGGCCAATGAGTGCATCGAAACCAAGGACGGCCCGACGATCTGGGAGGACCATTTCTATCCGGAGATCATCGATCCGGATACGGGTGTGCTGGTCGAGGACGGTAACACGGGCGAACTCGTGTTCACGTCACTGACCAAGGAGGCGCTGCCGATCATCCGCTACCGAACGCGCGATCTGACGCGCCTGCTGCCGGGAACCGCGCGAACGATGCGTCGGATGGAAAAGATCACCGGTCGATCCGATGATATGCTGATTATCAGGGGTGTAAACGTCTTCCCAACGCAAATCGAGGAGCGCGTTCTCAGCATTGAGACGCTTGCACCGCACTATCAGATTCGCGTATCGCGCGACGGCAGTCTCGACGTGATGACTGTCCAAGTCGAAAAATCCCCCAAGTCGAAAGGCGTGGATGATGAGTTAATTGCCGGCCAACTGAAAAATGGTATCAAGGACTATGTTGGGGTTAATGCCATCATCGAGATTTTTGAGCCGGGTGGCGTAACCCGCTCGGAGGGCAAGGCCGTCCGGGTTATTGACGAACGCGATTAATGTTGTCTTCAGACATCGTGCGCAGACTTTGTCTCCTGTAGCGCTTTCGGGGAGTACTGTCTGGTCGTTTTTTTCCCGTTCAAGTCTGTCAAAATTGATCAGACCTTGACGTACTATCAATAAAAGATGACGCACTAGGCAGATCGAGCCTAAAATCTTGTGTCATATGTTTGTTCCAAGCGATGGTGGGTCTGTCACTAGGCTGGGATGAAAATTATTTTAAGCTTAAAGGAAAAATGGTAATCTGCACGAAACCAAGCAGATAGAGTCCCTGATATGGTCGAGCGCTCCTTCCGAAAAGAAGTCGAAAAACTCCGAATTGGTGCGGGCGAAGAATTCGCCGGTGAGGGCATTCTTGCGATCACCAAGGCACTGCTGCAATCGGGTGTCGCTTATGTCGGTGGTTACCAGGGTTCGCCGATTTCACACCTGATGGACGTGCTGTCTGACGCAGAGGACATCCTCGGTGAACTGGGCGTCCATTTCGAGGCCAGCGCAAACGAGGCCGCCGCCGCCGCGATGGCGGCCGCATCTGTCAATTACCCGTTACGTGGCGCCGTCACGTTCAAGTCGACGGTGGGCACCAACGTCGCGAGCGACGCCCTTGCCAATCTTTCTTCAGGCGGTGTGACCGGCGGTGTCGTTGTGATTGTCGGTGAGGATTACGGCGAAGGTTCAAGCATCATCCAGGAACGTACGCATGCATTCGCGATGAAAAGCCAGATTTGGCTGATTGATCCTCGCCCGAATGTGCCCGACATTGTCCGCGCGGTCGAACAGGCGTTCGAATTGTCGGAAGCAAGCAACACGCCCGTATTCTTACAAATGCGCATCCGCTCGTGCCACGTGCATGGCAGCTTCACAGCCAAAGACAATGTTAGGCCATCACCATCGTTGCGCGATGCGATGGAGAACCCGATACGTGATGTCAACAGGATCGTGCTGCCGCCTGCGTCATTCGAACACGAGCAGGAAAAAATCAATGAACGATGGCCGGCAGCGGTCGAATTTGTTCGGAAGAACTGCCTCAATGAACATTTCGATGGCGACAAGGATAATGTCGGCATCATCGTGCAGGGAGGGCTCTACAACACGCTGGTGCGGACACTTGAGCGACTCGGACTGTCGGATGTTTACGGTGATACCCGGATACCGATCTATGTGCTGAACGTTGCCTATCCGCTGGTCAACGACGAGATCGAATCGTTCTGCAAGGGCAAGGATGGCGTGTTACTGGTGGAAGAAGGCCAGCCGAATTACATTGAACAGAATATAGCAACGATTTTACGCGCGGCAGGGATTGAAGTGGCGCTCGAGGGCAAGAGCGTGTTCCCGATGGCCGGCGAGTACACGGCGGCGATCATGCGCAGGGGCCTCGTGCAGTTTCTTACGATGCACGCCGCAATTGAAAAACCATCGACTGATCCTTTTGACCAGGTGGGTGATTACATTGCCGAAATCGACGGACTCGTCCCGCCGCGGCCACCCGGTCTGTGTACAGGGTGCCCCGAGCGCCCGGTGTTTGCCAGCCTAAAATTGCTGCAGCAGGAGATGGGTGAATTCCATGTCAGCGCCGATATCGGTTGCCACCTGTTCTCGATTCTTCCGCCGTTTAATATTGGCAACACGACGATGGGCTACGGTCTTGGTGCAGCTGGTGCGTCGGCTTTCAATACGGAAAGCGATCGGCCAGCGATCTCTATCATGGGTGACGGTGGTTTCTGGCATAACGGGCTGACCAGCGGTATCGGCAACGCAGTATTCAACAAGAGTGACGGCCTGACGATTGTCGTTGACAACAATTACGCGGCGGCGACTGGTGGTCAGGATCTTTTGTCGAGCAAGGGCAGCCCGAAGAATCGCAGCACCCAACACCCGATCGAAGAGGCAGCGAAGGGGATTGGCGTCAAATGGACGCGTACGGTACGCACCTACGACATTGGCGATATGCGTAAGGCGTTAAAGGAAGCGGTCACAAGGAAGGGCACTGGTCCCAAGCTGCTTGTCGCGCAGTCTGAATGCATGCTGAACAAGCAAAGACGTGAGAAACCGTTGTTCGTGAAAGCAGTGTCTGATGGCGAGCGTGTGGTCAAGGAAAGGTTCGGTGTCGATGCTGATACCTGCACCGGGGACCATGCCTGCATCCGCTTGAGCGGCTGTCCGTCGTTGACAGTCAAACCCAATCCGGATCCGCTCAAGCGACAGCCGATCAGCTACGTCGATAATTCCTGCGTTGCTTGTGGCAATTGCGGCGAGGTTGCCCACGAGGCTGTGTTGTGCCCATCTTTCTACAAAGCTCAGTTGTTCATAAATCCGAATCGCCTTGATCGGGTTCGTGGCGGTTTTCGGCAGATGGTCATTGGTTGGTTGCAGCGACGCGCCAACCAGCGGCGACTTGAGGCGGCGTAATGAACGATCGTGATCGGCCGATCACCATAGCCATGCTTGCTCTCGGCGGGCAAGGTGGCGGTGTGTTGACCGGCTGGCTCGTCGAGACGGCCGAGGCCAATGGTTATGTCGCGCAGTCAACGTACGTCGCCGGTGTCGCGCAACGAACGGGTGCTACGGTTTACTGCGTCGAGATGTTCCCGCGGGAAACTGTGAGGGCCGTCGGCAAGTTGCCGGTCTTTACGCCGTATCCGATCCCGGGCGACGTGGACCTCGTTGTCACAGGGGAATTCGCGGAAACTGGGCGTGCGATCGAAAAAGGATTCGTCACCCCTAATGCGACAACGCTCATCGCCAGTACGCATCGCGTTTATTCGATGCCGGAGAAGGAAGCGCTTGGTGACGGCATCATGGCACTGGATCGGCTCGCCGAGGTCGCAGAGAAAGTATCAAAGGATTTTATTGCCTTCGATATGCAGGAGGCGGCCGATGCGGCGAATTCGATCATCAGTTCGGTGATGTTCGGAGCTATTGCGGCGAGCGGCGCACTGCCCTTTGGGCGAGAGGCTTTTGAAGACATCATTTGTCGGAGTGGCAAGGCCGTAGAGTCCAATCTCCGCGGATTTTCAGCCGGATTCGATGGAGTAGGGCAGTCCACAACGCTGGCGCCCGACCCTAAAGAATGGGCGGTACCACAGGGCCCGAATGGAGAGGCGCTGGCCGCACGAATCGAGGCGGAATTGCCCGCTAATCTGCAGGACATTGTTTTGCAGGGGGCTTTACGCGCACTGGATTATCAGGATCCTGGTTATGCCAACGAGTACATCGATCTCGTTGCCGCTGTCGCGGCCATTGACTCTACCGACCACGAACACGCACTGAGCACGGAAGTGGCGCGACAGCTTGCTCTGCAGATGTGTTACGAAGACACGATTCGTGTGGCCGATCTTAAGACGCGTAGCCAGCGGACCGGCGCCATTCGGGAACAGGTGGGGGCGATGCCTGGCCAACCGGTCAGGGTGGTGGAATATTTTCATCCGCGCTTCGAGGAATTCTGCGACACGCTTCCGGCGTTTCTGGGCGGACCGCTTTTGAGGAGCACACTGGCTCGTAGGTTCCTGTCCCGGTTGTTCCGCAAGGGACGGACGATTTCGACGACCGGCATCACGGGATTTTTCATGCTGCACATGATCGCGAAGTTGCGTCGCGTGCGTCGTTCTACGTGGCGTTACAGGGAACAACGTGCATTCATCAGCGACTGGCTCGATCGTGTGACAGCGAATGCCGGCGACAACTACGATTACGGGCTTTCCATTGCGCGCTGCATCGAGATTGTTAGGGGATACGGCGATACCCACAAACGTGGCAAGGACCGATACCTCGCAATGATCGATGCGACCTCGGCCGGTCGAAGCGCAGACACCGTCAGGCGTCTACACAAGGCGGCGCTGGCCGATGAGCACGGCGACACCTTCAAGGAGGTGCTGGAAAAAATGGGAGCCAGTGCATGAGTTGGTTCGATGGCAAACATGCGCTCGTTACCGGTGGCGGGAGCGGTATCGGCGAGGCGATCGCGCAGGTACTCGTCGATAAAGGCGCCAGCGTCACGATTATTGGTCGAAATCGTGAGCGCCTCGAATCGACGGCTGCGGAATTGGGTGTGTCACTCGAGGTTGCCGACGTGACTGATCGCGAACAGGTGGCATCCGCATTTCGTTCTGCGGAGCAGGATCGTGGCACGATCGACATTCTGGTCAACAACGCCGGGATTGCGGAGTCGTCATCTTTTGCAAAGATGGACGATGATCACTGGAGCAGGGTGCTCGGTGTGAACCTGACCGGCGTTTATTATTGCTGCCGGGAAACCATCGGCGGCATGCTCGAAAAAGGTGGCGGTTGTATCGTCAACGTGGCCAGTACCGCAGGTCTGCGTGGTGCAGCCTACATCTCCGCCTATTGTGCAGCCAAACACGGCGTAATCGGCCTGACCCGTGCGCTCGCTGCCGAGTACGCCAGGATGGGCATCACGGTCAATGCGGTTTGCCCGGGTTACGTCGATACCGACATTGTGCGGAATGCTATCGCCAATATTGTCAAGAAGACTGGCCGCAGCGAGGAAGAAGCGCTTGCCGGGATGCTTAAAACAAATCCCCAGAGACGTCTGATCACGCCCGCGGAAGTTGCGGATACGGTCATCTGGCTTTGTCGCCAGCAGTCGGTCAATGGCCAGTCAATCGTCATCGACGGCGGATAAATCACGTGACAATTACCGAACACCAACCCAAGAACTTCCTTTGGCAGCTTGACGACAACGGCGTTGCAACCGTGACGCTTAACCGCCCCGAAAAGAAGAATCCTTTGACGTTCGATTCCTACGCCGAGCTTCGTGATACGTTTCGTTCGCTCAATAACGCGAGCGCGGTTAGGGCAGTCGTGATAACAGGCAGCGGCGGCAATTTCTGTTCGGGTGGTGACGTTCGCGAGATCATCGGCCCGTTGACGCGCATGGATAAGAAGGGTCTCCTCGAATTCACACACATGACCGGCGAGCTCATCAAGGCGATCCGGCATTGTCCGCAACCGGTCATCAGCGCCATCGATGGCATCTGTGCCGGTGCCGGTGCCGCCGTCGCGATGGCAAGCGACCTTCGCTATGGAACACCCGATGCGAAGACAGCGTTTCTCTTTGTGCGTGTGGGCCTCGCTGGTGCTGACATGGGCGCCTGTGCAATGTTGCCCAGAATTATCGGCCAGGGACGCGCATCCGAACTCTTGTTCACGGGGCGTTCGATGAGCGCCGGGGAGGGCGAGCGCTGGGGCTGGTTTAACGCGCTCGTCGATCCGGAGGAGTTACTGAAGTTTGCACAGGCCTCGGCAGCAAAACTGGCTGCGGGACCGAATGTCGCGCACGCTACGACGAAGCGCCAGCTCAACGAAGAGTGGGATATGGCAATCGATGCGGCTATCGAAGCCGAGGCGGAAGCACAAGCCGATTGTATGGAGACGAAAGACTTCTTGCGTGCCTACGAAGCCTTCGTCGATAAACGCAAACCAGAGTTTGAGGGCGACTGATCGATGAGCGATTCGACTTATCTCGACTGGCCGTTCCTTGAGGATCGTCACCGGCAACTCAGAGCAGACCTCTACGACTGGTGTGGGCAGCAGTCTTTCCCGCAGGACGACGATGTCGATGAGCGTTGCCGCAGCCTCGTCGCGGATCTCGGTAAGGCCGGTATTCTTAGAAACTGCGTCCCGGCAGATTGGGGCGGCGCTTCGGAAACGCTCGACGTGAGGAGCTTGGCGCTCTGCCGCGAGACGCTTGCCTACCATTGTGGTCTCGCTGATTTCTCATTCGCGATGCAGGGACTCGGTAGTGGCGCGATCTCCCTTTTTGGTAGCGAAGAACAACGCGAAACCTGGCTGCCGAAAGTGGCGGCCGGGCAGGCGATAGCTGCATTCGCGCTGTCCGAGGCGGATGCCGGTTCCGACGTCGCCGCGATATCCACGAGCGCGGAAACCGATGGAGATGGTTTCCTAATCAATGGATCCAAGACTTGGATCTCCAACGGTGGAATCGCTGACCTTTATTGCGTGTTTGCGCGGACCGGCGAAGCGCCGGGCGCGCGAGGACTCAGTGCATTCGTTGTCGATGCGACGAACCCGGGCCTGTCGATCGACGAGCGCATTGACGTGATTGCACCACACCCGCTAGCAACGCTGGGCTTAAGGGACTGCCGGGTACCGGCCGATGCGATGATTGGTGCGCCGGGCGAGGGTTTCAAAATTGCGATGGCGACACTCGACGTGTTTCGAACGACGGTGGCGGCTGCCGCGCTCGGTTTCGCTCGTCGTGCTCTCGACGAAGCTCTGGGGCACACGAGTGAACGCCAGTTGTTCGGTGCACCTCTGAGTGCTCTTCAGCTGACCGAAGCGGCGATCGCCGACATGGCAACGGAGATTGATACGAGTGCCTTGCTGGTCTATCGCTCTGCATGGGCCAAGGATTGCTACCAGAATCGTGTGACGCGCGAAGCGGCCATGGCCAAGCTGTATGCGACGGAGATGGCACAGAGAATCATCGATCGAGCCGTCCAGCTTTTCGGTGGCAAGGGTGTCACGAAGGGGTTCGTTGTTGAGAGCCTTTACCGTGAGATTCGTGCGCTGAGGATCTACGAAGGAGCGAGTGAAGTGCAGAAAGTCATCATTGCTCGACAGACCTACAAAGGAGATTCCCGTTGAAGCATCTGTTGCCGGATGGTTGGCCACGGCCGAGCGGTTACTCGAACGGTATCCTCGTGGAAGGATCGCAGGTTTTCGTCGCCGGCATGGTTGGTTGGAATGAGACAGGCGAATTTCCGGCATCGTTCGCAGAGCAACTCGAACAGGCCTTGAGAAACACCCTTACTGTGCTGGCTGAGGCAAATGCTGGTCCCGAGCACATTGTTCGCATGACCTGGTTCGTGACAGATCTTGATGCTTACCGAAATAACATACGCGCTATCGGCAGTGCCTGGCAGTCTGTGATGGGCAAGAACTTTCCGACAATGGCTGTTGTCGGTGTTTCCGGCCTCGTCGAACCTGATGCCATGGTTGAGATCGAATCCACCGCTGTACTAGCCCGCAAAATTAACCAGCATCCTGGATGATGGTGAAATTGGCAGTTCAGAGACGTGCGCCTGATCAGTCGGTCACGGATTGACGGGTTTTGAGCAGCAGGTTTTGCAGATCTGCCATGTCGTTTGTTGATAGTTCTGACAACATGTCATTGAGCCAGTCTTCGTGACTCGCCGCCATGCCTTGCCATTTGTTGCGGCCCTTTTCGGTCAGATCAATAAATTGCACCCGACGGTCATGCGCCGCCCGCGTGCGTGTCACGAAGCCGTTCTTCTCTAGCCGGTCGATAACGCCTGTGACGTTACCGTTTGACACCATGAGTTCGTGCGATAACTCGGACATCGTCATCTTGTGTCCCGCGCGCTCAAGTTCCGACAGGACATCGAATTGCGGCAGGGTGACGGAAAACTCTTCGCGAAACCGGCGGCGGAGTCGTTGCTCGATGACGGTTTCGCAGGACAGCAGGCGCAGCCACGTGCGGATGGCTTCTTTGCTCCGATCCTCTGCGTCACTGGGAATTTTTTCTTTATTATTCATTAAGATATCTACTAGTGTTAGCGAGGAAAGGTGCCCGTCATTTGGAAGCTGGAGTGTAACTAACAATATAAAATAACGCAAAACGAATTTTTTATACTGATCTGTTTTAACTGTATAATAAATGCGAGCAGCCGAACGTGAAACAGAGCGAAGACAATGGCATGGGGACATCGGTGACGGGAAGGAAAATGACAGGCTGTGTGCGGACGCGCACGGCGGTGATTCGATTTCCGCAGGTTGATCCTGCCGGAATCGTTTTCTACCCACGCTACTTTGAACTGGTCCTGCGTCATTTTCCGGATATTCCTTTCAGATGCTGTCCGGTTGGCGTCAAGACGGAATTTCTGAGGCCGAACCGGTTCGGGGACCGGATCGAGCTCATGTTCGATGATGGCGGTGCGATCGGGACATGGTCGTTGACCGGTGCTATGAATGGTTGTGAGTATTTTTCAATGACGCCTATAGAGGTCGGTGCACCGGCGTTGCCGTCAAGTCCCACCTACCGATCCAAGGGGGAGGAGGTTAGTGACTGGTGTATCGGTGGTGATCGTCGAATGCAGCTATCACGGTATTTCGAATTGTTGAATATGGAGATTGAGAGGTGGTTCGAAACAACACTTGGTATACCGTTCGCGGAATTGCACGTTGCACAGCGCATCGGCATACCTACCGTGCAGTTTGACACCCGGGTCGTCACGATGCCGGAATGCGGTGAACGCATGGCCATCTGGCTGAAACCTGACAAGGTAGGCAACCGGGCGCTCACGTTCACGAGCTGGCTGGTCTGTGGCGGCGAGGCTCTGATAGAAAATCGGCAGGTTGTTGTGTTCGTCAGGATGCACGAGTCTCGTTACAAATCGATGGAGATTCCCGAGGACATCCGTCTGGCATTTGGAAAACAGGCGGGATAGGACAATGTGGCGACCAGTCGAAAGAATCAAATACGCGCCGCAGCCGGGCTCTTGGCCATCCAAGGAAGAGTCTGAAAATTCGCTGCTCTTCAGGCCGGTGCTTGTTGGTCCGGAGACATTACTACAAAGAACCTGGGTACCAGCAATGGTGCCCTGGCGCGCAACCGAGGACGGATTTGTCACATCCGACATCCTTGACTGGTATCGTCGCTATGCGGAGGGCCGGCCCGGTGCCATCGTCGTGGAGGCGACGGGGATTCGTGATATTCCGAGTGGCCCCTTGTTGCGTATCGGAGACGATCGATTCATTCCCGGCTTGCAGGAGCTCGTGCGCACTGTCCGGGAAGCCAGCGCGGGCCAGACGAAGCTGTTTATGCAGATCATCGACTTCTTGCGTAAGAACCGGCGGCCAACGGCGGAGAAGGTCTTTGGCCGCTATCTTAGGTTGA